>JANYHQ010000008.1 GCA_025358985.1 Acidimicrobiales bacterium | reverse complement strand
GGCGCACCATCGGCAGCTTCGACGTGGAGTTCATTCCTGTGGCCCACTCGGTGCCGCACGGCTTCGGAGTCGCCTTCCACACACCGCAGGGCATCGTGTATCACACGGGCGATTTCAAGCTTGATCTCACGCCCATCGACGGGCGCACCACCGATCTGGCCCGTATCGGGGCCATGTCGAAGGACCCCGGTATCCGGCTGCTGTTGGCGGATTCCACGAATGCCGAGTCGGAGGGCTTCACCGACTCCGAGCGCGTCATTGGCCGCAACTTGTTGGAGTTGTTCCGCAACCACGAAGGACGCCGCTTGGTGGTGGCCTGTTTCGCCAGCCATATCCATCGTATCCAGCAGATCATCGACGCTGCGGTGTTGTGCAACCGCAAGGTCACCACGTTGGGTCGCTCCATGAAACGCAACCTGCAGGTGGCCCGGGAAATGGGTCTGCTCACGGCGCCCGATTCGGTGCTGTTCGACATCGAGCAACTCAAAGATCATGATCCGGCCAAGGTGCTCATCATCTCCACCGGCTCCCAGGGTGAACCGATGTCGGCACTGGCGCTCATGGCCAACGGCGACAACCGCTGGGTCAAGATCAACGAGGACGACACCGTCATCCTCAGCTCGCATGCCATTCCGGGCAATGAAACCAATGTGGGTCGCATCATCGACGGTCTCACTCGTATGGGTGCTGACGTTGTTCACTCAGGAGTGGCCAAGGTGCACGTGTCCGGTCACGCCATGCGCGGTGAGCTGAAAACCCTACATTCCATTGCCAAACCGGAGTTCTTCATCCCCATCCACGGCGAGTTCCGCCATATGACCCACCACGCCCGCTTGGCCATGGAGATGGGTCTGGCGGCCAACAACGTGCTCATCTGTGAGGACGGTGACTCGGTGGTGCTCACGCCCAAGGGCATCGACTTCGGTGAGGAGGTGCCGGCCGGGTATCTGTATGTGGATGGCATCGTGGGTGACGTGGGCGTTGGCGTGCTACGTGATCGCCAGGTTCTGGCCAATGAGGGTGTGGTGGTGGTCATTGTCACCATTGCCGCCCAAACCCGCGAAATCGTTAACGGCCCGGAGATTGTGACTCGCGGTTGGGTATACGCCCCTGAGGCCGAAACCATGCTGGGTGAAGCGGCCGAAACGGTACGCAAGCATCTCAGCGAGGCCCTTCAAGGTGGCCAGTACAATCTGGAGGCGTTGCGCCAAGTGATCCGGCGCACTACGGGCAAGTTCGTCAGTGAGCGTACGAAACGCAAGCCGATGATCCTGCCAGTCATCCTCGAGGTCTAGCGCAGTGGCGCGCATGCGCCTCGATAGGGCGTTGGCCAATTGTGGGGTAGGTTCACGTGCTGAAGTACGCGTACTGATCAATCGTGGTCGCGTACGGGTGGGCGACGACGTCGTGCGGGATGCGGGCACCAATTGCGATCCCACGTTGGTGACGCTGGACGGGGAGCCGTTGGATCATCCATCGGGAGTATTCGTTGCCCTGCACAAGCCGGTGGGGTACTCGTCGTCGCACGACGGTCGCGAAGCCCCCCTGGTGGACGAGTTGCTCCCTCCGGAGTGGGCTGGGCGTACCCCTCGACCGGAATGGGCCGGACGCCTCGACCGCGACACCAGCGGCATCATCATCATCTCCGACGATCACCAACTGCTGCACCGCCTCACCTCACCGCGCCACCATGTGGACAAGGTGTACGTGGCCACCGTGGATCATCTTCCCGCAGACGATGCCATGGAACGATTTGCCGCTGGGTTGGTGCTCGAAGGGGAGGAGAACCGCCCCTGCCTGCCCGCCGTGCTGGCTATCGTTGCCCTTGAGGGAACGGGCGCGCAGGTGTCGGTGACGCTGCGCGAGGGCCGCTATCACCAGGTGCGGCGCATGTTGGCGGCCGTGGGGGTCCACGTGGAGGCCCTGCACCGAGTGAGTTTTGGTCCCTGGAGACTTGACGCCTTGGGGTTGGCCGAGGGTGATTGGTGCGATGTGCCCCTTCCAGGTACATGAGTCGTCGTCGTGACGCAGGAGTAGCGAAGACGTCGAGCACGGAAGCGAAGCGGACGAGCACAGACCCATGTAGC
>JANYHQ010000663.1 GCA_025358985.1 Acidimicrobiales bacterium | reverse complement strand
CGGCGGCAACGAGCTGTGGGGATTGGCAGTTCCCGACCTCGGCGCAGCAATTTTCCGTCGGTACGGAGACGAATACGTCCGCCGGCATCGATGTCGCGGCGATCGTGCTTTATCGCACCGACAGCAACGCCGATCTGACGAATCCCGCGTTCAATCCGCTCGGCCCGTTTCTGGTGCCAACGTCCAGTGTCGACCCACAGAACCTTGAGATGAGACTGTGGGTCAATGGAGCGTTGCGTCAGTCGTCCAACACGTCAGACATGATCTTCGGTGTCAACTATCTCGTCTGGTACGTCAGCCAGTTCATGGTGCTCGAACCGGGCGACATCATCAACACCGGAACACCGTCAGGAGTTGCGCTGGGGTTGCCAGGCACTCCCTACCTCAGAGCAGGCGACAAGGTAAGGCTGAGCATCGCCGGCCTCGGCGAACAAGAACAGACGATTGGTGCCGCGTGAGACCGTCGGCGTTATCAAACATCATCGAACGCATCGAAGTCGACGACGTCCGGTTCCCAACATCGCTAGAGCAGCACGGATCCGATGCGATGAACCTCGACCCGGACTATTCGGCGGCCTATTTGAGCTTGCATTGCAACGACGGCTCCACCGGTACTGGGTTGGTGTTTACCATCGGGCGCGGGAACGACGTGCAGTGCGCCGCCATCGAAGCGCTGGCGCCACTCGTGGTTGGCCTGAACGTGGACGACCTCACGGCAGACCCTGGCCTGCTCTCGCGGACCCTGTTGAATGACAGTCACTTTCGCTGGCTCGGCCCCGAAAAGGGGGTCATCCACATGGCAATCGGGGCAATCGTCAATGCTGGATGGGACCTGCTGGCCAGGCGAGCGGGGCTTCCGATGTGGAAATTCCTGGGCGCGATGACGCCCACACAGTTAGTGGCTTGTATCGATTTCCGCTACCTCACGGACGCGTTGACGCCAGATGAAGCGCTGGCGATATTCGAGGCTGCCCAACAGGGCAAGGCAGATCGCATTTCGGAACTCGAAACTGACGGCTATCGGGCGTACACCACAACACCGGGTTGGCTCGGTTACACCGACGAGCAATTGGTTACCCTCAGCAAGCAGGCAGTCGCCGATGGCTTTCATTTGATCAAGCTGAAAGTGGGCAAGGACCTTAGCGAAGACCGCCGACGCGTTGCGCTGGCCCGCGATGCCATCGGACCCGGGATAGAGCTAGCGATCGACGCGAACCAGCGATGGGACGTGGCGACAGCGATCGACTGGGTGAATGCACTCGCCGAGTTCGATCTGGCCTGGATAGAAGAGCCCACCAGCCCCGACGACTTCGTCGCCCACGCGGCGATCGCCAGGGGGGTCAGTCCGGTTCCGGTGGCGACGGGCGAGCACTGCCACAACCGGGTGATGTTCAAACAGTTGTTGCAGCTCGGCGGTGCTCAAGTAGTGCAGATCGATGCGACTCGCGTCGCCGGGATCAACGAGAACATCGCAATTTTGGCGCTCGCAGCCAAGTTCGGTGTTCGGGTTTGCCCCCACGCGGGCGGAGTGGGGCTCTGCGAGATGGTGAGACATCTGGCGTTCTTCGACTACGTGGCAGTGTCGACGTCGCTCGAGGGTCGGATGATCGAATGGGTTGACCATCTGCATGAGCACTTCACGGACCCAGCAACGGTGAGTAGCGGCCGCTATGTCGCTCCCGATCGCCCCGGATTCAGCGCCGAAATGAAGCCAGCGTCAGTCGCCCAGTTTCGGTTTCCCTATCGCACAACGGAGACACCATGACCGACCGACCATTTTCCGGGCTCACGGCCGTCGTCACTGGTGGCGCTTCGGGTATTGGCCTGGCGACCGCCAACATGCTTGCGTCCGAGGGAGCAAACGTGGCTGTCCTCGACCTCGATCCACGCGTCGAACTCCCACTGGTTGGAATCCGGTGTGACGTCTGCGACGACCGGTCAGTGAAAGAAGCCATCGAAGCGGTTGTCGATCGATTCGGCCAACTCGATGTTGTTGTCAACAACGCTGGCATCGGCGCTCAGGGTTCGGTTGAAGACAACGACGACACCGAATGGTTTCACGTGTTCGATGTGAACGTCTTCGGCATCGTCCGCGTCACCCGTGCCGCGCTCCGTCATCTCGAGCTGTCCGACCACGCTTCGATCGTCAACACCGGCTCGATCGCGGCGTGGGCGGGCCTCCAGCAGCGGGCGTTGTATAGCGCCACAAAAGGTGCTGTCCATGCACTCACCCTCGCCATGGCAGCCGACCACGTCCACGACGGAATCCGCGTGAACGCCGTTGCGCCGGGTACCGCAGACACCCCGTGGATTGGTCGGCTGCTGGCCAAGGCCGAAGACCCTGAAGCTGAACGAGCAGCACTTGCTGCCCGACAGCCGATGGGCCGCCTCGTCTCTGCCGACGAGGTCGCAGCTGCGATTTGCTACCTCGCGAGCCCGCTCGCCGGCTCGACCACCGGCTCGATTCTCGCCGTTGACGGTGGAATGTACGGCCTGCGCCTCCGGCCGAACACCTAAATCCAGTCACAGAATACGGAGAAATACACCATGTTGGAATCTTTGAGTTCGCTGATTCAGCGCAAGTCGTTCGAGTGGGACCGCATAGAGCGCAAACTCTCGCACTGCGGCAATATCGACGACGTCCGCCGGATTGCCAAACGCAATCTGCCCGGAGGTGTATTTGACTACATCGACGGTGGCGCCGAAGACGAGATCTCACTGGGGCGCAATACATCAGCTTTCGTCGACATGAAACTCCATCCGAATGTGCTGTGCGACGTCGCCAAGATCGATACGTCGACCACACTGTTCGGCGTCGAACGTCAGACGCCAATCCTGCTCGCTCCAACAGGATTCACTCGTATTGCTCACCCAGAAGGCGAACTCGCCGTGGCACGCGCCGCAGCAAAGTACGCAATGCCCTACGGGCTGTCGCGCTTGGCACACGCGGCATCGAAGAACTCGCGGCCGTCGCTGCAGCACCGCTGTGGTTCCAGGTGTACGTTTGGAAAGACCGAGGCGTCATCCGGGAAATGTTGTCACGGGCGCAGCGGTCCGGATACGAAGCAATCATCATCACCGTCGACACAGCCGTTCTCGGGCGACGCGAACGCGATGTGCGTCGAGGCTTCACATTGCCCCCCAAGATCGGCCTCGACACGTTCATCGACGGAGCGCTTCATCCCCGCTGGTCGATCGATCTGCTTCGCAATAAACCGATCACCTTCGCCAACGTCGCCGGCGTGACCGACATCGACGGGACAACTGCGATCGCCCTCAGCGACTACGTCAACACTCAGTTCGACCAGGCGCTGTCATGGGAAAGCCTGGAGTGGATTCGCTCCGCCACCGATATGAAAGTGGTGCTCAAGGGCATCCAACGCGTCGATGACGCACAACGCGCAGTGAGTGAGGGCATCGACGCAATAGCTCTGTCCAACCACGGCGGCCGCCAAATCGACGGCACCATCGCACCTGTTCAACTGCTCCCCGATGTCGTCGACGCAGTCGGCGGTGGCATTGCGATTATCTGTGACGGCGGGGTACGGCGAGGCAGCGACGTGGTGAAAGCATGTGCATTAGGGGCTGATGCTGTGATGGTCGGACGCCCCTATCTCTATGGTCTGGGCGCGGGCGGCGAACGCGGCGTCGAATGGGTCCTTGACCATCTCGTGTCGGGCATGAAACGAACGATGGCCCTATGCGGTCGAAGCACCGTTGACGCCCTCACGCCAGATCTCGTTACGTTCTGATGAGCCGGTCGTGATGCAGGGCGAGTTTCGTTCACTTCCCGGAGTTATCAGCCGGCAAATGTGGGCTGACCGTTGGTGGGAGTGGCGGGCCCCACTTCCAGGATGGGGACTGCCCGTTCGATGGTGACACCAGCGACCACCACGGGACGAGTAGTGGTTGGAGTGGCCAGCGTGGTGGGCGCAGCCGTGAAGCTGGGTGCTGCAGTGGTTGCGATCACGACGGTGGAGGCAGGGGTAACTGTGGTCGGGACAACTGTGGTGGGGGCGACTGTGGTGGGGGCGACAGTTGTGGTGGGCGCCGGAACCGTGATCTCAGCGCTGACGGGACTCACTACGGGCCCCACCGCAAATGCCGGAGGAGCCACGGGGGGCAGCACGGTGACACTGAATGCCGCAGTTCCGACCTGGCCAAACGAGTCCACTGCGGTACAACTCACGCCCGTGACACCAACTGGGAACAACGTGCCCGCAGCGGGCAGGCAGGTGGCCGTGCCAGCACTGGCGGTTGGAGTTGGGTAGCTCACCACGATGCCCTGCAGTGTGCCCGCCGTGGTCACCTGATTGGCAGGCACGGTGATTACCGGAGGAGCAGGAAGCGTGACGTTTACCGTGAATGAGCCGGTGCTGAGGCGACCGAAGGAATCGGTGACTGTACAGGTGACGATCGAGTTCCCAAGGGGGAAGACACTTCCGGAGGCAGGTGCACACGAGGGGACGCCCCCATCGGAGGTGGCGGCGGGATAGATAACCGTGGCTCCCGCAGGCGAGGTAGCCGTGACGTTTTGGTTGGCAGGTACGTCCAGAGTAGCGAAGCCGGGCAGGGACACCACTACCTTGAATGATCCGGTGGTGGTTTGGCCGAGGCCATCCGTGGCCGAACACGACACCGTTGTAGTGCCGATTTTGAACAGCGAACCTGATACCGGAAGACACTGAGGGGTGCCGCTGCTGGAAGTGGGGGCGGGGTAGGCAATGGTTGCCCCATCAGGAGACACCGCCAACGCCGCAATGTCACCCGAAATGCTCAAAACAGGGGGAGCAGGCAACGACACGGTGACGGTGAATGCCCGGGTGACGGCGTTGTCCTGGGTATCCCGGGCGACGCACGACACCGTGGTGACGCCGGTGGGAAACGTGCCGCCCAAGAGTGTGCCGGCGCTACAGACGACGGACAGCGTGGTGGCTGCGTCGTCGGGATCGGTAGCCGATACGGCAATGGGATACACCACGGGGGTACCGCTCACCGCAGTTGCCACTACCGAGACGGAAAGGGGCACGATGAGTTCCGGCGGGGTGGTGTCAAAGGTGGTGCGGGACACCGTCTGAGGCACGTAGCTGGTCCAATACAGATGCACGGTATCCACATCCAGCCCCACCGGGTCGACTGCGCCGGTGACGTAACTCTGGTTGATGCCGGTTCCGTCCAGTTTTGCTCGGCCCACGGTGGCGTTGAGGTAATTGGCCCAATAGACGTATGCGCCGTCGACGGCAATGCCGGTGGCACCCACTGCTCCGGTGATAAAGCTCTGGTTGACGTTTGATCCATCGAGCTTTGCCCTACCGATGTTGACGCCTACGTCAGCACCGTAATTGGCCCAGTAGATGAACGAACCATC
>JANYHQ010000619.1 GCA_025358985.1 Acidimicrobiales bacterium | reverse complement strand
TTCTGGGGATTCGACCCCAGCGTGCTCGTACACCTCGAGGCAAGGTTTCATGCGTTCCTCGATTCCGAATTGGCCGATGCCAAATCCGAATTGCTCTTGCCCATGATCGTGGGCGAGATGGTGGGTGCGGGCACCGATACCGTCAAGGTGTTGCGCACCGAAGGGCCCTGGTTCGGCGTCACCTACCCCGACGACAAGCCCACGGTGCAAGCATCATTGGCAGGGCTCACCAATGACGGTACGTACCCCACTCCGCTTTGGGGCTCGTGACCCGCGCAGTGGTCAGTAACAACCCGCAGCGAAGCTGAGTGCCGAGCACACCTCGTCAAGGGTGAGATCGTCGAGCATGGTTATACGTTCCACCAGTAGGGCCTTTCGCACCACGCAGACATTGTCGAGTGACAGAACACATTCCTTCGCCATGCCGTGGCGGGCACCGAGGGGGACTTCGGTGGGGATGCCTCGAATGGTGCGCGTGGCGGGAACAGCCAGCAGGTGGTGAAGGATAGGGATGGCCTCGGTGCGGGTGAGGATCAGATACGGCCGTCGCTTCTCATTCTCAGCCTCATACCACCAGATCTCTCCTCGATTCACCACGCCAGTCCTGCCGCTTCTTCCTCAGCATCGAGGCGAAGGGCGAGAGCATGGCGGCTCTGCTCCGATGCGTCGGTCAGCGGATTGTCGGCCTGGGGAATGCGACGGTAACCGTCCAGGTATCGCCGAATCCGTTCCGCCTCGACGCCCGACGCCAGTCTGAGTTCTACCGCTTCTCGAATGAGTGCCGACCGAGAACACCCGAGACGTTCAGCCTCGGTATCGAGTTGGGCGAGGAGATCCTCGGACAGTTGCACCATCGTTTGCGTTCTGGCCACAGCCCTACGGTAGCCCTATGGTGGCTCTACTGCGTTCAGTCTTGTGGGCGGTGCGGGTCTCGAACCCACGACCTCTTGCGTGTCATGCAAGTGCTCTACCGACTGAGCTAACCGCCCGACATGACGAAACCCTAGCAGCGCGACGTGGCGCCGCCGGAGCGCCAATTCACACCCGAGACCGTGCTGCCACTAGTGCCAGGTCGGACTCCATCATGCGGGCCACCAAGGCCTTGAAGCTCACCTCGGGCTCCCATCCCAACACCCGTTTGGCCTTGGTCGGGTCGCCCACCAACAGATCCACCTCGGCCGGGCGGGTGAATCGATCATCGAGGACCACATGGTCTTGCCAGTTGAGCCCAACGTGGTCGAAGGCCAACTGTAGGAACTCGCGCACCTCATGGGTTTCGCCAGTAGCCACCACGAAATCGTCTGGTGTGTCTTGCTGCAACATCAGATGCATGGCCTTCACATAGTCGCCGGCGAAGCCCCAATCGCGGCGGGGGTCCACACTGCCCATAGGCAATTCGTGCTGCAACTTGTTGGCGATACGGGCGGCGTTGTATGTGATCTTGCGGGTCACGAACTCCATCCCGCGCCGTTCGCTTTCGTGGTTGAACAAGATGCCCGACGACGCATGCATCCCATAGGACTCGCGGTAGTTGACGGTGATCCAGTGCCCGTACACCTTGGCCACGCCGTAGGGGCTCCGGGGATAGAACGGTGTGGTTTCAATCTGCGGTACGGCCTGCACCTTGCCGAACATCTCTGACGAACTGGCCTGGTAGAAGCGCATGGACGGGTCAACGGTGCGGATGGCGTCGAGCATTCGGGTTACTCCCAACGCAGTGGTTTCCCCGGTGAACACGGGTTGCGTCCAACTGGTTTGTACAAAGCTTTGGGCGGCGAGGTTATACACCTCCTGCGGGCGGTGCTCGGCCAGCAGCGTGATGATGGAGGCCTCGTCCAGGAGATCGCCGCTCACCAGGGTCATCCGATCCTGGATGTGTGAGATGCGCTCGAAACTCACGGTGGAGGAGCGCCTCACCATGCCCACCACCTCGTAGCCGAGATCCAACAGGTGTTCCGCCAAATACGACCCGTCCTGCCCGGTGACGCCGGTGATCAGAGCTTTCTTGGGTGACATCTCTTTAGTATCGCCTTCCGGGCCGCCGCGTTGGGGACCAGTGCGGGACGGGTGGGTACATGGCCACGACCATTGCTGTACCAGGCGTCGAAGTCGGCGGCAGGAAGAGGACGGGCGATGAAGTATCCCTGGGCGATACCGCAGCCCAGATCCCGCAACTGCAGGAAGGCCAGTTCATCTTCCACGCCCTCGGCCACCACGTCGAGCTCCAGGTTGCGCCCGAGATCGATGATGGAGCGGGCGATCTTGTCATCGGCCTTGCCGTCGGCCAGACCCATGGTGCGTACGAAGCATTTATCGATCTTCACCTCGCTCACGGGCAGGTCACGCAGATACGCCAGCGAGCTCTGCCCCACCCCGAAGTCGTCCACGGAGATGCGAACACCCAGGCTGCGCACCATTTCCAGGACGGTGCGGGCCCGTACCGGGTCGCTCATGATGGCGCTTTCGGTGATTTCGATGGTGAGCGTGCCCGGGTCCGCCCCAAAGCGACGCAGCAGGGCGCCGATGTCGGCTGCGAGGTCCATGTTGAGCAGATTTCGTACGCTCAGGTTCACCGCCACACTGAAGCGGTGACCAGCTTTGCGCCAGATCTGCTGTTGAGCCAAGGCCTTGGTCATCACCGTCATGCCCAGTTCGCCGATCAGCCCGGATTGTTCGGCCAGAGGGATGAAATCGTCGGGGAATACTAGTCCCAGCACCGGGTGACGCCAGCGCACCAGGCATTCCACCCCAATGACCTCGCCCGTGGCCAGCAGCACCTTGGGTTGATGCCACAGCACTAGCTCGTCACGGTCGAGGGCGTAGCGCAGGTCGCTGAGTAGTGACAGGCGCCGGGCGGAGGAGAAGTCACGCTCGGGGCTATAGAACTGCGATCCCAGCTTGGCCGTTTTGGCGGTGTACATGGCCACATCGGCGCGCTGCAGGATGAGGGCAGCGTCGGTGCCGTCGGAGGGAAACAGGGCGATTCCTACGCTGGCCTCCACCCGCAGGCTGAGGGAGTCCACCTCGATGGGATGGTTGAGCTCGGCGGCGATCCGGTCCGCTACGGCACCCGCTTCGTCCCCGTTGGCGATGGAGGGCAGCAGGATGGCGAACTCGTCGCCGCCCAGTCGGGCCACCATGGCACCCTGGGGCAGCATCTGCTGGAGGCGATCGCCCACGATCTGCAGTACCCGGTCGCCCGTTTCGTGGCCGAGGGCATCGTTGATCTCTTTGAAGGAGTCAAGGTCGAGGAGCAGCACTGCGCCCGGATTGTGAGTGACGGCAGACTGCCCGATGGCCAGTTCGGCCCGGGCCTGGAACATCCGGCGGTTGGGGAGGTCGGTGAGTGCATCGTGGAGGGCCTCGTGCTCACGCTGGGTGATTTCGAGGCGGAGCCGATCCACCAGACTGCCGTTTTCGAACCAGGCTGAGGCGTGGCTGACCATGGTCTCGAACAGCTTGAGGTCGTCGTCAGTGAAGGCCGTTTGGTCTCCGAGGCGGTCCGAAGCCGTGAAGGCGCCCGCAATGCCGGTGTCGAAACGGATGGCCGTGATGAGCGTGTCGATGGGCCCGTCGGTGGGGTCGGCATCAGCGCCGAAGCGGACGGATTCGCCGTCGAGGAGGATCTGGCGGAACGGAGCCGGGAGGGTGTCGATGGGGACAATGGATTGCGTAAACCCGGTAATGGCATCGCTGACCAGGCGAATTGCCATGGGGGTGTCCTTATCAATTGAACATAGCAATACCTCAGTCCGCCGGGCGGACAGGATTTTTCGAGCCCGGTCGACTACCTCGGAAGCCTCTGCCCGGTGCCCGTTTTCCCGGGAGAAGATTTCTGCAAACTCGTACAGCCTTTCGATGCGCAACATGCGCTCCCGTATGAGGACGACTGCCCGATTTCCTGTCACGATGGCTAGTGCTAG
>JANYHQ010000612.1 GCA_025358985.1 Acidimicrobiales bacterium | reverse complement strand
CACGCGACGAGTTGTACGGCAGGCTCCTCGAGATGGTCAACTTGACGGTCGTCGAGCCGGGCTGCCTGCAATACGAACTGCATACCAACGACGCCGATCCGTTGCAGTTCACCTTTGTCGAGACGTGGGCGTCCGTCGCTGCTTTAGCAGGCCACGACGACAGCACCCACGTCCGAGCAATCATCTCCGACATCCCGAGGCTGACGTCGCGAGCCCTGATCATCCAACGGCTGCGCCGGGTTGGACACAACGAGGAGTTGTGACCGTGCAACGCGGCTACAGCCTCTCCGGACCCGAGTCACAACGAGCCCCACTTCCAGCGCACCAGTGTGCTCGACTTCAATCAGAAACAAGCCGCCGGGCAGTCGAAGGCGCCGCCGCCGAATTGGGCGGGCTCAGAAAACCTCTGCCATAGCGTGCCGATCACCGGCGCAATTGGCCGATACCGAGCAGCCCTTCTCACGCTGAGCCGCCCGATATCGATGCTCCATATCGCGGCTTCACGCTCGCTCTGACCCGCTCGTAACGGCCCGGGTGCAGCGCTTGGGATCACCGGTCAGTTCTCGTCGGTCGACCACGAATCGCGCGTAGCAACGTTGTCGACGGCTTCGGTTCGGCCCGCACCTTGTCCAGCAAATCGGTGCCTCGTCGCTGAGGCCTCAGGCGCTGATCTGCTGGAGGCGCCGTTCGAGGGCTTCGACGAGGCTGTCGTCCTGGTGCGGGTAAAGGTGGCCGTATCGGTCGAGCACGACCGACACCGAGGTGTGGCCTGCGACGACGGCGACCCGCTTGGGATGAGTCCCTTCGGCGATCCAGAGCGAGACCGCCGTGTGGCGAAGGTCGTGAATTCTGAACGGTGACAGTCCTGCATCTTTGACGGCAGGAAGCCAGATCCGTCGACGGAAAAGCCCGGCTCGAACCGCGTAGCCGTCAGGTGACTGAAAGACGAGGTCTTTCTGGGCGGCGATCCACGGGAGCCATCGATTGCAGTTCTGCGCAGACGCTTCGAGGGATGGGGACCGAGCGAATGGCGGCTGCTGTCTTCGGCGGGCCGAACGTCTGGTGACCGTTGATATCGACGAGGGTCTCGGCCACGTGAACCCGTTGTCGAGCAAGGTCGACGCGGCTCCAGCGCAAGGCGAGCATCTCGCCGAGGCGGAGGCCGCCGTAGCCGCCAAGGAGCACGAACGCTCGATACCGCTGGTCGATCGTGTCGGCGAGCTTCCAGAGGTCCTCGTGCGTAACGAAACTCATCTCCTTGCGGACAACCTTCGCCATCGGAAGTGCCGCAACCGGATTGTGCTGAATCAGTCGATCCTCGACCGCGGCGGCGACGCACTTGTTCAGCGTCTGAACGATCTTCTGAACCGTCGCTGGCGCAAGGTCAGCTCCGTCAGGTGAACTCAGCTTCTGCGTCCACGCTCGCAGCGTCGTCCGATCCAGCATGACGAGTGGCGTGGTTCCGAAGTAGGGCAACGCATGCGACCGGAAGTACTGGTCGTCCCGAGCACGCGTCGAGGGCCGGAGGTTGTTGACCGTCGGCCACCAGCGTTCGTACCACTCCACCAGCGTGTACGGCCGAGCCGAGGGTCGATGAGATTGCCGTGGAGCCGATCAACCTCGACCAGGCTCACGTATGCGTCAGCGTCCCGCTTGTGCGATGGGACGCGGTCACCTGCTGCCCCGGCGACAACATCGGTCCGATCCTGTCGGCCCACCAGAAGGACATGGGGCCGTGGCAGCATCTCATCGAGAAGATGCTCCAGGGCAGCGGCGAACTCTTCCAGGGCACCGGTCCCTACCGGCCCTGGATGACGGTCGACGTGCGCGACGACGCACAGTGCCACATCGGTCTCCTGGAGAGCGCGGCAGTGCGCAACGGCGAGCGCTACATCGCCTGGTCCACCGACACGCGACGCATGGAGGACATCTGCGCCGATATCGATCGGCTGCTTCCGGAACTCGACTTCCGCGTGCCGCCCGTGACGGACTCCTCACCCGACCGGATCAAAGACCGCGAGGCCGAGTTCCGTGCCATATGGGCCGGATGCGAGCTGCGCAACGAACGCATCCGTTCGGTAACACCCATCACATTCCGGCCACTCGACGACTCAATCCGCGACTGCGTGGAATCGCTCCTATCGGTCGCCGGCATCGAACCGGCGCGACGGTAAACCCGCCGCGGTTCAGCGATCTTCGATGATCCGACGGCCGCCGTACGGCGACGTTGCCCGGATGGCTGCGCACTGATGCCGAACAGTGAAGTACGTCACATACCGGGTACGTGCACGTAAGTGCGGGCAGTTCGTGTCCGGCGAAGGAGTCCGCTTCCACGACGGCGCCCCGTCGTGGCCCCACCGCTGTAAATGACGTCGCCGCCATGACCGCGAAGTCCACGATCGGCGTGCTCCGAGCGAAGAGAGAGAGACTTGACGTCCAGCGGCCGTACCAACCGCAACCGACCAGCGAGCGTCTACCGCACATCAAGTTGGACGGCGTTGCGGATCAACCGCCGCACTATGAGCGTGAGCGTGGACGGGTCGATCACGCCGTCGGCTCCGAAGACGCTCCCGTTGACCCACGCGTAGTCGGGCGGTTCGGTCACGACGAGCCGGTGAGCACCTCGAGGCCATGGCGCGGTTGCGCCGGGTCGGCAGGAAAGTCGATTCGGCGGCTTAGGTGGAACAGGACCACAGCACCATCGGCAGACTCGACCACGCCCCGCACGTCGGGGAGGAGCACGCCGTCGCTGCGCCGGTGGGGCTGGTTCGACCCGCGAACACGTCCGGCGTTGCGACCCAAAGCCGTGCCGGTGCCTGTTCCTTCGTCGGTCCCGAAAGGACGGACCGAGCGCATCCAATGGGCGTCATAGGCGAGTTCCCAAGGTGGCGACGGTTTCCACTTCCACGCCGCTCACCCCGACGCCGATGGCCAGGCGAGGTCGCTGCGCCAGGGTGGCGGCCCTCCCGTCGCGCTGCGGATCGCCATCTTCGCGATCGTCAGCGCCCGGCCGTC
>JANYHQ010000605.1 GCA_025358985.1 Acidimicrobiales bacterium | reverse complement strand
GGTGCGATTCGGGAATGAACCCTGTATCCACCGCGCCATCAATGAACGCCATGAACGAGTTCCAGTAGCCGCGCACATCAAACAGCACAATGGGCTTGGTGTGATGTCCCAACTGGGCGGCCGTAACCACCTCACACAACTCCTCCCAGGTGCCAAAACCTCCGGGCATGGCCACAAAGCCACGGGCCAGCGCTTCCATGCGGGCCTTTCGCTGATGCATGGTGGTGACTACGTCGAGGTTGCTCAACCCCAAGTGGCCAACCTCTTTGTCCAGTAGTGACTGCGTGATCACACCATGGACGCGCCCTCCGGCGTCCAGGCAGGCGTCGGCCACGGTGCCCATCAAGCCCACGCTGCCGCCGCCGTACACCATGCCCAAATCCGGTGCCGCCAAGGCCGTACCCAGGGCGTGCGCGGCGGCGGTGAACTCCGGGAAGTGGCCGCTGGACGATCCGCAGTACACAGCAATGAACGTGGTGGGGGCGAGGCTCACAGGAGCAGCCTCGCGCAAGAAGGCATCTCCTTATCAAGTACGTAATTCTGCGTTATAGCGCAGGAATACGCACCTGGGGTACCCTGTGCCAATGTTTCTGCACCATCTCGACCGCCCGCACGATGAGGTCAATTTGGAGCGAGCGCTCAAGGCCATGCCCGTTGTGGTGCTCGTAGGGCCGAGGCAATGCGGAAAGAGCACTCTCGCTCGTCAACTGGTACCACCCGACTCTGTCAACTATTTCGATCTGGAAAATCCCCTCGACCTGGCCCGCCTCACGGAGCCGATGACGGCACTTGACAGTCTCCGAGGCCTCGTGGTGATCGACGAGGTTCAACTTCGGCCCGACCTGTTCCCGGTACTTCGCGTACTTGCCGACAGGGCGAGTGCACCAGCAACGTTCTTGGTACTCGGAAGCGCGCAGCCTATGGCGTTACGACAGGCATCAGAGAGCTTGGCCGGACGGGTCCGGATCATTGAGCTTGGTGGGTTCGCCCTGTCTGATGTCGGCGCCGATCACCAAGACTCCCGCTGGCTACGCGGTGGCTTTCCTCGCGCTTATCTCGCCAATTCGGATCAATCGGCACACGAATGGCTGTCCGACTATGCACGATCGCTGGTGGAACGCGATCTCTTCGCCCTTGACGTGCGCCTGCCCTCCACTGCGCTTCGGAGGTTTCTGTCGATGGTGAGTCATTACAATGGACAAACATGGAATAACGCCGAACCAGCGCGTTCTTTGGGCATTAGTGAGCACACCGTGCGGCGCTATCTCGACCTTCTCAGTGACGCGCTACTTGTTCGTCAGTTGCAACCTTGGTTTGAGAATCTGGGAAAGCGTCAAGTGCGTTCACCAAAAATTTACGTCCGAGACTCTGGTCTTGCTCATCAGTTTCTCGGTATCACCACGTTGCCTGAATTGCTCCGTCATCCCAAGAGTGGCGGCACCTGGGAGGGCATGGTTGTGGAAGAAGTGCTGCACTTACTCAAGCCCTCGGAGGCCTATTTCTGGGGCACCCACGGTGGAGCAGAACTCGACTTGTTCCTCCCCATCGGTGACCAACGTATCGGTATCGAAATCAAACGATCTGATGCACCTACAATCACGGCGTCAATGCGATCTGCACTGACGCAGCTACGCCTCGATCGCCTGGTGGTGTTCTATCCAGGAGCACGCCGATACCAACTTTCGGATCAGGTAGTCGTGCAACCGTTTTCCACTCTGGCCGACCCAACCGCAACCCGCAGCTCACTGTTGGGTTGATTCAGTTCAGCGTCGTCGGCCGATGGGTAGCGAGACCAACTCCAGCGCTCCGGTATGAAGAAACGCCCTACGGCGACCGGGTTGGGTCAAACCGCAGCGTTGATACAGAAACACCGCCATAGCCACGCCCGCCAGCTCCAATCCCACATTCACCAACCACGGGCGTCCCAACACGAACAATCTACCGGGCAGTGCCCACCCGGTGACGGGCCAGGCAAACACTTTGGTACGGGTCCACACCCCATCGAGGGCCAGCGCGCACAGCGCACCAATGGGCAACGCCAACAGCCGCTTACGCAGAGGCCGGCGTCCCACCGTGATGGCCATCACTGCCGCCAGAAACGTAACCACCCCTGCCAAGGTATGGGCCGGACCCACCCGCCCCTGCCGCAGCACCAGGTCAACGGCGTTGGGCAGCAACGAACCAACAGCCACCAGTCGATGGTCAAGGCGCGGATCACGAAACACAAACACCACTCCTGCAACCGACATCACCACAAACCAAATCAGCATGTACTCATACGATTAGTGGAACAAGATGGCGCCGCACTCCTCACACAGGGCCACGTCGTTGGCGCCCAGGGACTTGATACGGTCCATCTCCATGGCCGACAACTTCAACCGGCACGACATACATGTGCCGTGTTCCAGTCGGGCGATGCCCACTCCGTTGTTGCGATTGCGGATGCGCTCATACTGGGCCAACAGGTCCGCCGGGATATCGGCTGCATCGGCCGCCCGTTGCGTGGCATGGGTGGCTGAATCAGCATCGAGGATCACCAACGCTTCGGCAATGGCAGTGAGGAGTTCGCCTGCACGCTTATCATGTACTTGGCGTTGGCCAGCCGCCACCTCGAGTTGCGCGTCGATGGGCTCGCGCTCCAACATGAGACCAAGCTCGGTGTCTTCGAGCTCACTGCGGCGCTTACGTAACGAGGCAATGTCGGCCTCCATACCCTGCAGCTCGCGCGGCACCGAAACGGTGCCGGAATACATATGGGCGCTGACGGCAGCGATCTTGGCGTCGATGGCGG
>JANYHQ010000581.1 GCA_025358985.1 Acidimicrobiales bacterium | reverse complement strand
GCGTGGATCGTGGGTGGTGTGGTGTTGTTGGTGCTGTGGCCCAAGTTGTCCGGGCGAGCATCGACCGGAGGGAGTGGGGCGGCACTGGAGTCGTTGACCCTGCGCCAAGCCGCAATCATTGGCGGCGCCCAGGTGCTGGCGTTGTGGCCCGGTACCAGTCGCAGCTTGGTCACCATCATGGCGGCGCTGGCGGTGGGGTTGAACCTGGTGGCGGCGGTGGAGTTCAGCTTCCTCTTGGGCCTACTAACGCTGAGCGCAGCCACTGCCTATGAGGGTCTCAAGCACGGCTCAGACGTAGTCGACCGCTTCGGCACCGGTACCCCGCTGGTGGGCATCGTGGTGGCCGGCATCGCGGCGTTCATCTCGGTGCGGTGGATGTTGAACTGGTTGCAGCATCGCGGCCTGGAGGTGTTTGGCTATTACCGGATTGGCGTGGGCGTGGTGGTGGCGGCGCTGCTGGTGACGAGTGTGATCTGAGCCTCGCTCAGGGTGAACTACGGGGCCGCCGTGTTGGAGGGCCCCGACGTCGATGACGATACGCCAGCGGCAATGCGGTTGGCCTTCTTCAACGCCTTCGGGCCTTTGCGCAACCCATCAAGGAGGGTGTCAACGGCAGTGAGTTCGACTTCAGTTGCCTTCAGCGAATCCTGGGCGTCGCGCAGCGCGGCGATGTTGGCCATTGCTACTGCTTTGTCGCCCTTGTCGGATTCCAGGATGGTGACCTGCTGGACTGCAATTCGGGCCTTGTCGGCGGCGGCCTGAACCCGGGCCGGAAGATCGACCAAGGTGGCTGCCACCACGGCTGGATCGGCACTTGACGGAGGCGTGGCGGTGAGCGTGGCAATGCGACCCTGCAGCAGCACGGTGCGTGCCACCACGATGGCGCAGCTACTACTGAGTGCCACCCGAGGACTCTCGAGGCCGTATACGCGCAAATCACTGTAGATACGGCGATAGGTGTCTTTGGCCCGCTTCACATCGGTTTCGGCGGCCAGTTGGGTCCCCAGGGAATTGAGTGCATTGGCGTCGGCGGTGAGCAGATCAGCCAGCACCGGACGGGAACAGTCACCGTCTTTGGCAGAGCGCCTCGACAGTTCGGCCAAGCGGGATTGGCGCAGCGAGATGGCGGCCGCCGCCTTGCTCTTGAGCTCCGGCAACCGGTCCGGCCCGGTGGGGTTGGTGAGCTCCAACGCCGTCTCTCGACCTACCGCAATGCTCTCGTCGGAACCAGGAAGCAAGGTATCGGCCGAGGCGCTGACTGCACCGAACAGCAACGCCGCCGTAACGAGCGCGCTGAGCAGAGGGGCTGGCGTCAAGTGACGGGTATGAGATGGGAGACGCCGGAACACGAGAGCAATAATGACCGCCGCGAATGAGGAGGGTGTAATGGTTCTGCTGATCCGCGTTCACGTTGACGTGACCGCCGTCGCCCCCGCCGTCGGTGCCCCCTCAGTCCCCCCGGAGCCGGTCCATCTGGCGTCGATCGCGCTTGGTAGGACGACCTGCCCCGGGGTCACGAAACAACACGTTGGTGAGGGGATCTCGTTCGGGCGGCGGCGGACTGTGATCCACGATGCACTCGGCGGCGATGGGGGCGCCCACCCGGGTGTCGATCACCCGCGCCACCTCCACCACCCGGTGCCAGTGCCCTACCCGCGCCTCCACGCTGTCACCAATGCGTACCTTGGCCGCCGGCTTCACCACGTTGCCGTTGATCCGGACATGGCCACTCTCACAGGCGGCGGCGGCCAATGACCGGGTCTTGTACAGCCGGACGGCCCACATCCACCGGTCGATACGGGTGGTTTCCATGTGGCGATGTGGCTCGGTTTACTTGGGGTTGCGCTGTTGGATACGGGCCCACTCATCTTTCAGCGTGACGCTGCGGTGGAACACCGAGGCGTCGTCGAGGTCGGCACAAAAATAGCCCAGCCGTTCGAACTGGACTCGGTCTCCGGGGTTGGCGTGGGCCAGTGCGGGCTCCACAAAGGCCCGCAGGGTTTCCATCGATGCTGGATTGAGGAACTCCAGCGGGTCACGACCTTCCTGGGCATCGGGATAGGGGTCACTGAACAAATGGTTGTACAGGCGCACCTCGCGTAGTTCGGCGTGCTCGGCGGACAGCCAGTGCAGGGTGGTCTTCACCTTGCGACCGTCAGGGGATGAACCCCCCGCCGTGGCCGGGTCGTAGGTGGCCCGGAGCTCCACAATGCCGCCCTGGTCGTTCTTCACTACTCCGGTGCATTTCAGGAAGTACGCATAGCGAAGTCGGACCTCGTTGCCCGGCGCCAGTCGGAAGAACTTGGGGGCGGGGTGCTCCATGAAGTCGTCTTGTTCCAGATACAGCACTCGGGAAAAGGGAATCTTGCGGCTCCCGGCAGTGGGATCCTCGGGGTTGTTGACGGCGTCCAACCATTCCACGTGGCCCTCCGGAAAGTTCTCCACCACCACTTTCAGGGGGTGCAGCACCGCCATACGGCGCACCGAAGTGCGGTTGAGGTCTTGGCGTAGGAACCATTCCAACAGTTCGATCTCGTTGGTGGAGTTCACCTTGGCCACACCGATATGCGCGCAGAAGGTACGCAGCGTCTCCGGCGTGTATCCCCGCCGCCGCATCCCTCTCAACGTGGGCATCCGCGGGTCATCCCAGCCGGTGACCAACTGATCACGGACCAATTGGGCCAGCTTGCGCTTCGACAACACCGTATGGGTGAGGTTGAGCCGGGCAAATTCGAACTGGCGCGGACGGTCGCCGGGTAGTTCAAGATGGTTCAGGTACCAGTCGTACAACGGACGATGGGCGTCGAACTCCAAGGTGCACACCGAGTGGGTGATTCCCTCCAGCGCATCGCACTGACCGTGAGCCCAGTCATAGGTGGGATAGATACACCAGGTGCTTCCCGTACGGTGATGATCCACGTGGCGGATGCGATACATGATGGGATCGCGTAGTTGACCGTTGGGGTCGGCCATGTCGATGAGGGCCCGCAGCACTTTGGCTCCGTCACCGAACTCACCAGCGCGCATACGGGCAAACAAATCGAGATTCCCTTCCACGGTCCGGGTGCGATACGGACTGTTGACACCGGGCTCACCAATGGAGCCGCGGGTGGCAGCAATCGTGTCAGCGTCTTGGTCGTCCACATAGGCCACGCCCTGGCGGATGAGGTCCTGCGCCCACTCGTACAACTGCTCGAATCGGTCTGACGCATAGCATACGGGCCCGTTCCATTCGAATCCCAGCCACCGAAGATCGTCTTGGATGCCCTTGACGAAGTCCTCGTTTTCGGTGACGGGGTTGGTGTCATCCATACGCAGGTTGCACAGCCCATCGAAGTCCTCGGCCAAGCCGAAGTTCAAGCAGATGGATTTGGCGTGACCGACGTGCAAATACCCGTTGGGCTCGGGTGGAAAACGGGTGACCACCCGGGCGCCGTTGACGCGGGCGGCCACATCACGCCCTACCTGTTCACGGATGAAGTCCGACGCAATGGGCGTATCGGGGGTGGAGGCGGCAGTCACTGCGGGTTGCTCCCAGAGGTTGTGGAGAACCTCAGGGTACCCGCAGCGCGGCCTCCCTTACTTCGCTATCAGCGAGGTTGTCAGCGTTCGACGACGGTGGTGCTGTTGCTTCGACGGAATCCGCCCCAGCTTGACCAGAACGCCAACGACAGGGCCAACCCAACGATGCCCACGATGAACAAGATCATGCCCACTGTCTGCAGATTTACCCCGCTGGTGCTGGCCGTAACGGCCCAGCGCAGGATGGCTCCCGCGGCTATGAACAGGATGCTGATTGAAATACCCATTGGTACTCTCCCTTGATGAGCAATGGCGTCCATGTGACGTAGATGGCGACTACCCGGCGATGGTTGCCGTGAAACATTTGTTGTTTCGCCCAGTCCAACGTTCACGTAGAGTTTGGGGTGTCCCACTTCGGGACATGCCATAAGGGGAGTATCCCTCGAGGCCCGTCGTCAACACGATCTGCGGTGAGCACCTGCTCAGCACATATCCGGCGCGGCCAGCCCATTCCAGGGCGGAGAGACCTTCGGCTGACGCACCAACGTGTCAGATCTGAGGGAGATCCATCGTGTTTTTCAACCCATCAGCGCTCGCCGCCGCAGGTACCAACTTTGCGGACATCGACGTACCTGTCTGGGCATGGGCGCTACTTGGCGGGGCCATTGCGCTGCTTCTGGGTATCGACCTCTATCGCCATCGCGACGACCACGAACCGTCGCCCAAAGAGGCGGTATTGGAGTCACTGGCGTGGGTGGCGTGCGGTCTGTCGTTCGGGATGTTCATGCTCATCAACTTCGGTGGCCAAGCTTTCGGCGAGTACATGAGCGGCTACCTCATCGAGAAATCGTTGAGCGTTGACAACGTGTTCGTATGGTCGTTGCTGTTCACCACCATGGCCATTCCGCTGAAGTTCCAGCACCGGGTGTTGTTCTGGGGCATCTTCGGGGCGTTGACGCTGCGTGCCATCTTCATCCTCATAGGCAGCGCGCTTATCATGAAGTTCTGGTGGGTATTGCTGCTGTTTGGCGCATTCCTCATCTTCAGTGGAGTGAAGATCATCCGTCACCGGGCCGACGAGGGCAGTGGGGCTACCCGTGGCCTGGATCTGCTGCGCAAGGTGATGCCGGTGTCGGACACCTTCGACGGGCACAAGTTCTTCTCTCGGGTGAATGCCAAACGGGTGGCCACACCACTGTTTGCCGCACTGGTGGTGATCGAGGTCACCGACTTGGTGTTTGCCGTGGACTCCGTCCCGGCCATCCTGGCGGTGTCGCATGAGCCGTACATCGTGTTTGCGTCCAATGCGTTTGCCATCCTTGGACTACGGGCCATGTACTTCTTGTTGGCCAATGCCAAGGAACGCTTCCACTATCTGTCCCATGCGCTGGGTGGCATCCTGGTGTTCGTCGGTATCAAGATGATGGTGTCGCACTGGTTCCATCTCAACACCTATGTGTCACTGGCCATCATCGTGGCGATGCTGGCCACCGCGGTGGTGGCGTCCGAGCGTAAGACCCGCTCCGCCGCCAAGGCCTTGGTACCCACCCGTTGACCCGCCAAACGCACTTTGCGGACGCACATTGCGCCCGAGAGTTGTTCTCAGGGAGTGATGCTGAGACCCGTTCTCGGGCGTAATTGGCGGCTTCGATCTGGTTCGATCCGGGGTCTGGCCTACCTCAACCTCCGGGTGTGGCGGATTACGCGCGGCTGTGGCGGCTACCCGCCAACTGAGCGCCACAGGCGCGCGCAATCCGCCACACCTGCCAATGCAAAACGGCACGTGACGATTCGACAACGGGGGTGGCCATCGCCGTCAGGCGATGCCACCGCCACCGGCCGGGGGGCCAAGACCTTCGAAACCGTCCAAATGGGTCACGCAGTTCACCACGTGCAGGCGATGCGGAGGCTCCCCATCGAAGATGGTCACACTGGTGTTGCCGAACGGCTCCGTCACCGAGTCCTGCCGATCGAGACCCACCAGGCGGTCCACGATGGACCGACACACCAAGCCATGGGTCACCACCACCACATCACCCGTGGTGGCCTGGGCCGCCGCCAAGCTCCACGCAAATGCCTCATCCACTCGTGCGTGGAAGGTGGTCCAACCTTCCCCATTGGGTGGTGTGTAGTCTGGCCCGAACGGATCCTCGGTGAGGTCGTCATAGGACATCCCCCGCAGGTCACCGAAGTTGCGCTCATGAAGCAGCACGCTATTCTCCACCACGATCCCCGAGCGAAGCGAAATGGCCTCAGCGGTCATGCGGGCCCGGGCCATGTCACTCGACAGAATCCTCGCAAACCCCAGTTGGTGGAGCCGATCGGCCACGGCAGTGGCTTGGCGCAGACCGGTCTCATTGAGGGGGGTATGCGGATGCTGCATCACCCGGGCGGCATTGCCTGCGGTTTCACCATGACGAACCAGAAAGATGGACACACCCCGTTGTACCTGACTACCGGTATGTCCTTGGACCGATACTGTCCGCTGCGCAATGTTTGACCTGCTCCCGCATCTCATCGTCATCGGGATTGCCACCGCCCTGGAGCCGGTGCAACTGGTGACCTTCATCGCGGTGTTGTCAAGCACCCACGGTCTGCGCGCCGGTTGGGCGTTCCTGGCGGGATGGGTGGTATCGCTGCTCACGGTCACGGCCATCACGTGGGTGGCAGCCGCCGAAGTGGCTCAATACGCGTCGGACGTGACCCAACGCCGTGGTGTTCGACGCGCCACCCTGGCCATTGAATTGATACTCGGGGTAGGACTGTTGGCGTTCGGTCTATACCGCATCCGTCATCATCCACTTCATAAGCGCGAGTCCAGATTGAGTGTGAAAGGGGCCACGCTCACGGTGACGCACGCTGCTGTCATCGGCCTCCTCATCCCGCCGTGGCCGCTGGTGGTGGCAGGGGCCGTGGATGTAGTGCGAGCCAACGTGGGTTTGGTCCGCTCAGTGGTGGCCATGCTGGTGTTCATCACCGCAGCCACTTCCACCCTAGGGGCCATGCAACTGTGGGCCGTCAAATCGCCTGCGTCGTCCATGAAACAGCTGTCCCGCGTCCGGGCCTGGCTGGAGCCGCACTCTGAACGTCTCATCAGCGCCATTGCACTGCTGGTGGGTTTGTGGTTGGTGGTCCACGGCCTTCGCCGTTGGTACTAGCCGCTCGTGCTACTCGTACCCCAGCCGGTCCATCATCGACTGGTGATCGGTAGCGATTTGCTCGGCCAATGCAGGCGTCAACTCATCGCGCCATCCACCCGCGATACCTCGTCGGAAAAACTGGTCAACGCCCACCGGCCGCTCGCGGAAGCCGTCGCCGCCCTCTTGGTATTGCAGCCGGTCGAACTTCGCCGCTGCCACTGCCCCCTCCACGTCTCCTTCATCTGGGTCGAACCCTGCGAATCGCAACGCCGAGCCGAATACGCCCACCGGATCCGTCGTGCAGTCCTCATAGCTAATGCTCAACACCGGAAACGGTGCATCGTCGAGCCACCCCCGTACGTGCTCAGACCACGTACCCAGATGTTCGCGAACCACGCGTGCTCCGCCCTGATCGTCGGGGCCGATGGCGCCATCAGTATCGGCCATGAGTTGCACCACGGATGCATGGCTGCGCTGCAGATGGTGGGCAAACGAGACGGCCACATCGCGCGGGTCACGTAAGAAGTACAACGCGCACCGTGTGGCGGCACCCGACACCACGGGTTCACCGAGCGGACCAAGTTCGTAAGCCTGATGGGTTTTACGTAGATGAGGACCGGTTGACCGGGCGTCGATGATTTCGGCCACTCGCGGCCGGATTGCGTTGATCTCATCTTCGTTCAACAACGACGACACAATGCCGAGCTCAGCATCGAACTGCTCCCGCCAGGACGTACCCGCATAGGTACCATCGACATCGAGATGGTTGAGTTGCACGTCGGCACCGGTCCGCCACGCCGCATGCACCGCACGAAACCAGGTGTTGCCCGATTTGGGATACGACGCCAACCACACCGTGGTCCCACCGTGGGCACGAGTCATGCAACCACCTGCGTAATGAACTCGGCTAGGAGGCCTGGATCATTGCGACGCGACACCACCACACGCACCACCGGCACGGACTGAGCAACACCTAGCGCCCACGCCAACGCCGCGGCCCGGCGGCCCAGTTCGGCAAACGCCCATCGATGCCACATCAGCGCCGTAACCACATCCACGGCCTCCGCTCCTCCAATCACGAAAGCCTCCGGCTCCAACCCGTGGTTCACCAACTCCACCTGTACCAACGCTGCCAAGGGCACCGCCCGGGCTGCGGCCGCCAAGGTGAACCTGCGTTTGGTAAGACCTTTACGAATCACCACACCATCGGCGGCGCCCAGACCCAGTGCCGCCACGGAATCGGGCCAGAGATCCACGTCGCCCCCGTGGGCGGTCACCATCAGCGGAGATCCGTGAATCACCGTCACGCCATCACTGAGCGCCAGATGACCCCGCCCCACCAGTGCCGCCA
>JANYHQ010000580.1 GCA_025358985.1 Acidimicrobiales bacterium | reverse complement strand
CGACCCACGGTTCACTATGCGTACTGTCTATCTGATTCGGCTTTGGCGTCGCTGAACGAATTGAAGATGCGTCACTTGGTGATGCAGTCGCGCCAGCGCATCCTCAACGACGAAATCATTTCCGGCTCGGACTACATGGGTGTGTTGCTCATGGGCCACCCGTTCACTGCGTGGTGGACCGGGAGTTGTTTGGACATCCATGCCGCCCGTGCGCTGGTCCCGCATCAGAGCGCCACCACCGTCCAAGTGGCGGCGTCCATTCTGTGCGCCACCATCTGGATGATCAACAATCCCGAACGCGGCGTCAACGTGCCCGATGATCTTCCCTGGGAGGAGATCTTGGAACCGGCCAAGCGCTATCTCGGCACCTACTTCAACGAGGCAGTGGATTGGACTCCGCTGCAGGGACGAGCCGAGTTGTCACTGTTCGGCCGCTACAACCAACCACCGTTCCGGTTGGACGATCCCGATGAAACCTGGCAGTTCTCGACGTTCCTCACGGATTGATCAGTGACGCACCGCTATGGAACGCAAAAAGACCACCACATCCAACTTTGGGGTGAGCAAGCGCGAGAGCCACGACGCCTCGTCGTTCTATGAGCGCTTCGATCGCCCCATACTCAGTACCGACTCGGCAGTAGCACCACCTCGGATCATTCCCACGCCGCTGGTGGTTGGCGATGCCCGTACCATGGACCAACTGGTGGATGGCGAGGTGGCCTTGGTGGTTACTTCACCGCCGTACTTCGCCGGGAAACAGTACGAAGAGGAGCTCGAGCGCGACGGCGTGCCCAGTTCTTACGCCGAGTACCTCACACTGCTGTCCGATGTGTTCGACGAATGCCGCCGGGTACTCGAACCCGGTGGTCGCATTGCGGTGAATGTGGCCAACCTTGGACGCAAGCCGTACCGCAGCCTGGGTTCCGATGTCATCGACATCTTGCAACGGATGGGTCTGCTGATGCGGGGCGAGGTGGTGTGGCGCAAGGGTGAAGGGGCCAACGGGTCGTGCGCGTGGGGTTCGTACCGCAGCCCCGCCAACCCGGTACTACGCGATCTCACCGAACGGGTGGTGATTGCCAGCAAGGGCCGCTTTGATAGGGCACTGAAACCCTTTGAGCGCCAGCAGCTCGGGCTTCCTTCGGTGTCATCGATCACTGCGGATGAATTCATGGCGGCCACACTGGACGTTTGGGAAATTGCTCCGGAGAGTGCCACCCGGGTCAACCATCCTGCCCCCTTTCCGGTGGCCCTCCCCGAGCGTCTTATTCATCTGTACACATATCACAATGACCTGGTACTTGACCCGTTCATGGGCTCTGGTTCAGCAATGGTGGCGGCGGCTCGCACCGGTCGCCGCTTCGTCGGGTACGACTTGGACCAGGCCTATGTGGACATCGCTGCGCAGCGGGTGGCCCAGGAAGGAACTGCCGAGCCGCCACGCCCGGCGCAGTCGCTGGGGGCGGCGGCTGAAGCCATGGTCACGATGGCCGGGTTCACCATTCAGCAACGCAAAGCGCGCATACGAGGGTCCGGTACGTCGGTGTCCTACACCGCCACCGATACTGCGGGTGCCATGTGGTGGTTCGACGTATGCGGCGCCAACACGTCCGTGCCCAACGGCGTGGCTCGGGCGGATCTGGCGTGGCGTACCGTGGGACGGGCGGCAGCGCTCTGCGGTACCGCCGATCGTGCGCCGCTCGTGGTCCTCACGTCGCATCTGCCCCGGCGCTCATCGGAGGCCGACGGTGCCCTACGTTCGGCCCCGTCACGGTCTATACACGACGTGGTGCAAGTGGGAAGTGTGGAAGGGGCACAACGCTTGGCTGCATATGGCACCGGGTGGATATGGCCAATGGCCGGGTTCTGGTCCGCCAAGGAACTATCAGCGCGCTGATAGTTCCGGCTGAGGTACCAATAGGTGTTGGAGTTGCTCAGCGGTTTGAGGCCGGTGGAACAAGTAGCCCTGGAACAGTCCCACCCCCAACGTCTGGAGTACGGCGAACTGCTCATCGGTCTCCACTCCCTCAGCTACCACCGATATGCCCCGAGCCGCCGCAAAGTCGGTGATAGCCCGGGCTGCCGCCAGGTCAGCTCCTGCGCCCTCACCACGATCAGCACAGCTGTCGATGATCGATTTGTCGAGCTTGATCTCGGCCACCTTGCCCACTTGGCGCACCATCGTCAGCGAACTGTGGCCGAATCCGAAATCATCGAGGCTGAACCGCACGCCCAAAAAGCGCAATTGGTGCAAGGTGGGAAGGTCTCTGGGAAGGCGATCCATCGCCGTTTCTTCCGAGATCTCCAGCAGTAGCTGACTTGGTTCCAGTCCGGACGAGCGCAGATAACTTCCAACCACCTCAGGGAAGCCGGAGTCCATCAGCTGCTCTTCCACACAGTTGACGTGCACCACGATCGGTGCCAGCCCACAGGCCATCCGCTCGCAGTTCCACCTCGCCACATCGATGCACGATCGCCACAGCACCACGGTGCTGAGTTCAGCCAGCAGTCCAGCTGCTTTGGCGGCGGGCAGAAACGCCCCCGGGGCCAGTAATCCGCGTTCGGGATGCTGCCATCGGATGAGTGCTTCCACCGCGCAAATTTGTCGATCCGCGTTCACGATTGGCTGGTACCAGGCTTGCAGTTCGTCTGAGCCCAGCGCCCGGCGCAGCGCCAATTCCAGATCGAGTTGGCCAGAACCTTCGGCCCGGAGATCATCATCAGCCACCGCCAACCGGTGGCCGCCACCCCGTTTGGCGGCATACATGGCCAGGTCGGCGTCACGCAACATGGACGACCGATCGGCGGCTACACGATTGGCGCTGTTGGCCAACCCAACACTGGCCCCGATCACCACGGCATCGCATCCCACCACAAACGGTCGGCCCATATCCGATACAAGCTGTTCACCAACCATTACCGCGTGTTCCACGGTGGATCCACGGAGAACTATCACGAACTCGTCTCCGCCGAGGCGGAACACGTCGGCATGGCCCACCACCGCCTCGAGCCGACGGGCCACCTGGATGAGCACATCATCGCCAGCATCGTGGCCCCGGGCATCGTTGATCACCTTGAACCGATCCAGATCACACAACAATATGCATACAGATGATTCAGAGGCGGAGGCGAACAGCTCATCAATCTGCTCATTGAGGGCCAGTCGATTGCCCAACCCGGTAAGCGCGTCCGTACGGGCCAGTAAGCGCGCATATGTGAGCTCCGTCTTAAGGGCTTGAGCCCTGGCGGCACTTTCCTTGCTTCTCCGGCGCGACCCCACTGACAGCGCCACCACCGCAGTGACGGCCATGCCCAACAACGCAGTCATCAGCCGGTTGGGGGCGGACCCCACCCCGTAGTTTGGCGGCGCGCTGACTTTCAGTGTGAGGGAACCGTCAGCAATTACCAGGCGCCGTGTCCGGGTCCGTTCCGATGAGGTGGCCTCCCCCGAGCGGCGCCTGATCTCGCCCACCACAGTGGCTGCCGATGCGGTGCTCACACGCACCCAAAGGTCCTCGCCGTGTGCACCCTGGCGGATGATCCGCTCCAGCCCTGACAAACGCAGCGGTGCCACCAACCAACCTACCCCGGGGACCGGCGTCACCAGCGCCCAGCCCGTAGTTGATACCGACGAGTTATTGCCGGTGGCCTCGGGCGGTCCGAACATGTCGGGTTGGGCCAGCCCAATACGCGGAATGAGAACCACTCTGGACACATCGCTTCGGGTGGGAGTGCGGTCCAGGCCCAGGGTCTTCAGCGACTGGGTCACAGTGGTGCCCACCGCCAAGCCAGTGGCGGTGGGCACTACGCGATATCAGTGCCGCCACACCCAAACCGCCGATGAC
>JANYHQ010000537.1 GCA_025358985.1 Acidimicrobiales bacterium | reverse complement strand
GGCGGTTTTGGCACGCTCGATGAGACCTTCGAGTTGTTGACGCTGTTGCAAACCGGTAAGGCCACCCCCGTGCCGGTAGTGCTGCTCGGATTGGGCCAGGGTTACTGGCATGCGTGGGATCAGTTCGTTACCACCATCATCTCCCAGGGGTACGCCGGCGACACCGATCGCTGTCTGTGGAAGGTCACCAACTCTGTTGATGAAGCGGTCGCTGAGCTGACGCATTTCTATGCGAACTTCCATTCGCTGCGCTGGGCCAACGACACCCTAGTGATACGGGTACATACGTTGCCATCACCGGCGCGCCTGGCCCAGTTGTCGGAGGAGTTTGCGATGTGGCTGGGGCCGGACGGGATGCGGGCTACCGCGGCATTGCCAGCCGAGGTGTCTGATCGTGACCAACTCGATCTGCCCCGCGTGCGGATGCAGTTCAATCGCCGCCAACCCGGGCGACTCCGTCAAATCATCGATGCCCTCAACGCCGAAACGCCCTGATCTCGTAGCAAAACTCCCCCGCCAGCCCCGAATTTTGCGACCGAGTCATCTCGTAGCAAAACTCCCCCGCCAGCCCCGAATTTTGCGACCGGATGGGAGTGATTCGTGGCTCAGCGCACCAAGGTGAACGTGGTGCCCGGGCTAGCGGGGCCCGAGCCCAAGTACACCGGCACTGGCTGAGCGTTGACCCTGAAGTCAAAGCTCAGCAGGGTGGCACACGATGCTGCGATACGGATGCCGTCGATGTCGTAGTCACTTCGAAACGAGAATCGGGCCACCGTACGACCACGAGACAACACGTCACCCCGGTCGAGACCGGACGCGTAGTACGACACTCGAGTATTGGCCTGGATGGTGCCCGTGAAAACAACCACGCCCGGACCGGGGTTATAGGCCTTGACGTTCCAGTACCGACCGTCGAACCACACATACACACCCTGAGGGGCGCCGGTACGAAAGTTGAACGGCCGACCATAGGCGGTGGCCGGCCACCGTGAGGGCACGCACGGCCTGGGGGTACCGGGCGGCGTAGGCGGCTGGAATGGAAGCGGAAGTCCGATGGGCGGCGCAGGAGGCGGGGGCGGTGCGGTGACCACGGGACCGTTGATCACCACCTGATTCGACGAGGTGGGGGCCGACACCACACCAGTGCTGGTTACTGCGCGTACTTGTACCGAATACGCCACATTGGGCAGCGCGTTGCCGAACGACGCTGAAAAGGTGGTGCCCGGGGTGGTGATGGCGCCCAGCGACGGCGTGGTGGTGATGCGGTATTGCACGATGGGGGCACTGCCATTGGCAGGAGGTGATTGCCACGCCACCTGCACCTGGTTGGGGGCCACCCCACTGGCCACCACAGCCTGGGGGGCGAGCGGGGCAGGCAGTGTGGTGGCCACTGGGGAGCTCACGGTGATGGGATTGGTCCAGGCGCTGGGCTGACTGGAACCGCCGAGAGACTCGGCCCGCACATAGTATGAGTACGAAACACCAGGAGTGAGGTCGTTGAACACCACCGAACGCTGACTGGGCGGCGTGGACACTGTGATGTTGGTGGGAAACACAGTGACCTTGTACGCCGTGACCGGGGAACCGGCCACGGTCACCGGCTCCTGCCAGGTGACGGTGATTTGCGAGGTACCGGTGAGTTGGGCGCTCACGTTGAGCACCACGCCAGAGGCCACGGGGGCAGCAGTCGTGGGCGGTGCCGCAACGGTGGTGCTGGTGGTTGAGGTGGTGGTGGAGGTGCTGGTGGACGTGCTGGTGGACGTCGATGTGCTGGTGGAGCTACTGCTCGGTGGCACTTGGGCGCTGGCCCGCGCCATCGGGAAGGCCGCCAAGGCCACCATAGCGGCAGATGCGGTGGCGAGCAACGTGCGGATCATGAGGGTGCGGGGAAGTGCACGACCGGAACTGTCCATGCACTCACCTTGCGCCGCCACCGTTGCGTGGATGTGGGCAGCTTGTGATGGGGTCGTGACGGCGTGATACTGCCGTATGCCTCCTGTTGCGCTGCCTTATCTCGATCACGTACTGGCTGACTCCGTGGCCATCGCCGGATTTGCCCGGGCCAACGGTGCAGTGGCGGTACCCAGTTGTCCCGGTTGGGATGTAACTCGTCTGGCCGGCCATGTAGGACGAGTACACCGCATGGCCCACACCAGCGTGTCGCAGCAGCTCACGAGTCCACCCGCCGCCGACCAGTCGGCCAAGCCCCCCGCGGGTGAGTCGGAGGTGGCTGACTGGCTGACGGAAGCAACCGCCGCCCTGCTCCCGGTCCTGAGGGAAACCGCCGCGGACTCGCCCGCTTGGAACTTCACCAAGGGCCTTCAAACGGCGGCGTTCTGGCCCCGACGGATGGCTCATGAAACGGCCATGCACCGCTGGGATGCCGACAGGGCTGTGAACGGCGAGGGTGCCGCTTCAATGGACACTGCGCTCTCCATCGACGGGGTGGATGAGTTCCTCGGCATGTTCGCCCGAGTGTTGGCGTCGCGGCCTGAAGCCGACATCGGCGGTTCCTTGCATCTTCACGCCACCGATGCCGATGGGGAATGGATGATCGATGTATCACAGGGCCAACTCACCGTGGAGCACGGTCACGGCAAGGGTGACGCCGCAGTACGAGGAACGGCGTCAGACTTGTTGTTGGGCGTGTGGGGGCGCCGCTCGCTGCTGGCCGACAACTGTTTCCAGCGCTTCGGTGATGATGCCGTGGTGGCCCGTTGGATGGATCTCGGCGCCTTCTGAAACCCTGTGATCGCCCGCCCGCTCCCGAGCGTCCGCCGCTCCCGAGAATGGGTCTCTGGGACGTTCTCGGGCGCAATTGGTGTCTGGATGACCCCTTTTGCGCCCGAGACCCATTCTGAGAACGCCGCTCGGGCGCAAATTTTACCGGCGTCAGGGGGCCGGAGCCGTTATGGCTGCAGCCCGGTCGCCCAGTCCGGTGAGATCGGCGGTCGACTTTTGCAATGTGCGCGGCCCCATCAGCTTCTGCATGAGGTGCTCCCCGGCGGTGACCGGTGCGTAACGGGCAGGGTGGGCCTCGGACACGCAAGTGGGCATCACGGTGACCAGTGCGTCGTAGTCGGCTTCGTGAAAGAACGCGATGGAGCGTCTACGGCTGGGTCCGCTCCCCGCCGGCGGAGGCACCACCCGATGCACGGTGGATCGCCAGCGATCGTTGGTCCACTCCGCCAGGAGGTCGCCCAAATTGACCAGCAGGGTTCCGGGCTCGGGCATCACCGGGTGCCAGGCCCCGTCGGGCCCCACTATCTCCAAACCCGGGACCGGGTCCGCCAGCAGGATGGTGCACGTGCCGTAATCGGTGTGAGCGCCCATACGCATCTGTCCGTGCGCGGGATCCGAGTGCTGGCCACGCCGCTGGTAGTTGTTGGCCCGCATCACATTGGGTGCTTTGCTGGTATTGGCCACCAAAAAGTGCGACGGCATACCCAGCGCGGTGGCAAAGATCTGCATCAACTCCTGGCCCAGTGCCTCGCAGGCCACGAAGTATTCCAACCAGGTGCTGCGCATGTCGGCAGGCACAGGAGGCCATACATTGTCTGCGAACATACGATGACGTTCAACGGCAAAATAGGAGTTGGCATGATCGTGGACTTCCACCCCACAATTGAATGCTTCGAACATGTCCGGTGGGGAGTCCACACCGAGCGAGTAGGCGAGCGCCTCGGATTCATACGAGGCGTATCCCCGATTCTTGGCCTTGTCGTCCACAATGTACGTGCGCTTCTCGTCTTCGGGTAGATCGAAGAACGCTGAGGTGACCGCCATCATCTGATTGGTGAGCTCAGCGCTAATGGTGTGCCCACTGATGCGCAGAAAACCGATACGTCGGCACTCTCCATCCACTGCTTCCACAATGGCACTGCGCTGCTCGGCATCGCCGCCGAACCAACCTGAGATGTCAATGGTACGGACCAGGTCGGAGTGGGTGGTGGTCATGATGGAAGTCTCCGGTAAGTAGCGAGGTGTGCGCACTGTACGGCCCCAGTGTTACGTGAGCGTATCCACTGCCTTCTCCACTGCCCGGCGCGCCTTGGTGACGCGTTTCTCCAGGTTGGCCAGCGCAATACGTTCGTGCTCTTCGGGCGTGTCGATGGCCCTGCTGAGCAATGACACGGCAATGTCCGCCATGTCTTCGCTGATCTGGGCCAGGCGCTGGCGGATGTCGTCAACCTGGGACATGCCCGGCTCCTCGGAGTACCTCATCGATGATGGTGACCGGATGGCGCACATCAAGACCCGCCCCGCTCAACCACATTGAACAACCCGGATTGCCACTGGCCACTACCTGCGCGCCGGTACGGCCAATGACTGCCACCTTCTCCGTACGGATGATGCCGGCCAACTCGGGCTGCATGATGGAATAGGCACCGCCCGCCCCGCAGCAACGTCCTTCATCGTCGAGCTCCATCAGATCTGCGTAGCGGCCGAGCACACTGCGAACGGGGAGATGGGCTCGCTGCACGTGACGAAGATGGCACGGATCCTGCACCGCTACAGTTGACGCAAAGCGCTGAGCGGACGTCACCGCCGGAAGTTGATCCAAGCGCAAGGCCAACCAAGCGCATACATCGATCACCCGCGCACTGAATATACGCGCACGTTCGTTGTTGAGCAGATGGCCATAGTCCTGTAAGGCAGCGCCACAGCCGGCGGAGTCAACCACGATGGGGGCATCACCAGGAAACGCGTCCATCACCTTGGCAGCCAAGGCCGACGCCCCGGCAGTGAGCCCCGCATGCATGTGCAGTGCTCCGCAACACGACCCACCGGCCCCTGGCAACGCCACCCTTGCCCCCGTGGCCTGCATCACTCGTAGGGCCGATGCATGGACATCGCGTTGCCACGCATCCATGACACAACCGGTGAATAGCCACGCGTCCGCGTCGGCGGCGCCCGTGGCAGTCGGTTGCAGTCGCTCACGCCGAATGGAAAGCCGTGGCGGAAGACCTAGCCTGGCCGACAGCGCCGCCGGCACCAAGTGCAGCCGTTGGGCTACCCCCAACAGTGACGAGCCGGCCAACATCAGCCGGTGATGGGGCAACAATCCAAGGGCAAAGCGCAGCCAGCGGGGCGCACTGCGGTGGTTCAACACCAAGGCGGACCGGCTGTCCTCCATTAGTCGTCCGAACTGCACACCAGACGGACAAGCAGTTTCGCAGGCCCGACACATCACACATTTCTCCAGAAAGCCAACGGCAGTGTCGTCCACCGCAAGACCATCGAACTCGATGGCTCGCATCAGCGAAATACGACCTCGGGGCGAGGCGGTCTCCTCCCCCGTGGCGCGGTATGTTGGGCAGTGCGGCAGACACAGGCCGCACGACACGCAAGCCACCAGCAGATCCTCGTCGAGGCGCAATGGGCCGGACGTCCGTTTCGTCACCACATTGTCACCACGGGAAACGACCGGGGGCCAGACGACCGGATGGATCGTACGCGCGCTTAAGTGTGCGTTGCAGGTGGGCGTTGGGCAATGGGGGCAGGGGTGGGGTGTGCTCCACGTGCACTGTTCCCACGCCAATCTCGGCCACCCACGCTCCCAACCCGGCTACCGGACCATCGGCGCGCATACAGTTGTACAACGTACCTGGAGGCAACGACAGGCGACCACCTAAGGGCAGTGCAGGCCCGGCCATTACCAGTTCCACGGTGGCTACCGCTCGAAGCGTCCGGGTCTCGGCCTCGACGTCAGCAGGATCGCCCTCCACCAGCACCCATACCGTATTGCCATCCCACAGGATCGAGGAGGGGTTGTACACCGCCGCTCGAACCTGCCGAGGATCGGCACCGTCGAGTTGTATCCACTGACTCAACACCGGCGCCGGACGGCATCGCAACACCACCTCCGCCAACAGACCAAGACTGCCGAAGGAACCCACCAACAGCTTGTTGATGTCGAATCCGCTGACGTTCTTCACCACCGGCGCCCCAGCGCGGATCACTGCGCCATCAGCGGCCACGTATTGAGCCTCCAGAAGAGAATCACGGACAGGACCCTGACGCAACCGACGATGGCCGCTGACCCCGGCCGCCAGCACACCTCCTACCGTGGCCAGATTCGGTTGCGCCGGGTCCAGTGCGCACAGTTGACCCTTGGTGGCCAACACCTCCGTCAATTCCGCCACGGTGGTGCCGGCACCGCAGCGCACCACCATCTCTTCGGGTTCGAAGGACACCACACCCGTAGGTGCGCGTAGCAATCGCACGTTGGGGGCCAGAGTGCCGCCGTACTGCCAGTGAGTACGCCCCCCTTCCACGGCCACGCAACCATCAATGCCTACCGCTTCGGCGAAGGCCAGCGTGACGGCGGACGGTTGCGACCGGGTGATTTGCATCAGATCCACGCCCCTTCGGGTACGTGTTGCAATTCACCACAACGCGATCCGGCGGGCAGCACCTTGTGCGGGTTGCACATTGCGGTGGGATCAAAACTGTGACGCAGCAGGTCTTGATGGCGTAGATCATCGTCGGAGAACAGCAGCCCCATGTAGTCGCGCTTCTCGATACCAATGCCGTGCTCCCCTGACAGCACGCCGCCCACACTGAGGCACAGCTCGATGATGGCGTGCCCGGCGCGCTCTACGCGCTCCATAATACCGGGCTCGCGTCGGTCGAACACCAGTAAGGGATGCAGGTTGCCGTCACCGGCATGGAACACGTTGAGCACAATGAGATCGCACTCGTCGGCGATCTCCACCACCCGTTGCATCACTTCTGTGAGGCGGGTCCGCGGTACAACCGCGTCGTGGAGGTAGTAGTTCGGCTTGATACTGGCAATGGCCCCAAAGGCCGACTTACGGGCCTTCCACAGCAACGCCCGCTCCACTGCGTCGGCGGCCGTGCGTACCGTAGTGGCACCGTGATCACGACATACCCGGTCGATGAGCACCGACGCACCGCATACCCCGGCGGACAGGCCCTCCACCTCCACCAACAGCACTGCGCCCGCGTCCTCCGGTAACCCGGCGTGAGCAAAGCGCTCCACCGCCTTGATGCAGTTGGCGTCCATCATCTCCAGCGCCGCTGGCAGAAGACCAGCCGCGATGATGGCCGACACTGCATCTGAGGCTGCGGCGATGGTGGCGAAGCTGGCCAGCATCGTGGCTACTGCAGGCGGGTCCGCCATCAACCGAACCGCGATGCGGGTGGCCACCCCCATGGTGCCCTCGCTTCCCACGAAAGCGCCACGCAAATCCAGCCCCACCGGGTCGGGCTCCAACCCACCCAACATCACCAGTTCGCCATTGGGAAGGGCTACTTCCACCGCCAGTACATGAGCGCTGGTGGTGCCGTGCAACAGGCAGTGAGGACCACCGGCATTGGTGGCAATGTTGCCGCCGATGGAGCAC
>JANYHQ010000514.1 GCA_025358985.1 Acidimicrobiales bacterium | reverse complement strand
GGATGACGAGGAGCGTCTTGTCCGCAGCCTGAAACGCGGATTGCAACGCGAAGGTTTCGCCGTCGACTGCGCGTACGATGGCGAGCAGGGCCTGTGGATGGCCACCGAGAACGACTACGACGCCATCGTCCTCGACATCATGCTGCCTCTGCGCAACGGCTACCAGGTGTGCGCCGCCATACGAGAGGCCAACGTATGGACACCCATACTCATGCTTACGGCCAAGGAAGGTGAGTACGACCACGTCGAAGCACTCGATACGGGTGCCGATGATTTCCTCACCAAACCATTCTCATACGTGGTGCTGGTGGCCCACTTGAGAGCGTTGGTCCGCCGCACCGCCCGGGAACGTCCGGTGGTGTTGGTGGCCGGAGACATCCGTCTTGATCCGGCGCGACACAGGTGCTGGCGCGGCGACGTGGAGATCGAGTTGACGCCTCGACAGTTTGGGCTACTCGAGTTTCTGATGACACGAGTAGGTGAGGTGCTCTCCAAGACCGAGATCCTCGAACATGTATGGGATGAGGCCTATGACACCGACCCGAACGTCGTTGAGGTGTACATCGGATACCTCCGCAAGAAGCTAGACGCACCGTTTGGACGATCAAGTATCCGAACTCTGCGCTTGCTTGGCTACCGGCTCGACCCCGACGGCGGATAGGCCAATGCGCGCACCATCACTCACCATCCGGACAAGGACCGTGGCCTCGGCATGCCTGGTGGTGGCCGTCGCCCTGACCGTCACTGCGCTTCTGGTGAACGTGGTGTTGCGACGCACTTTGGAGGCCAACGTGGTGAACACCGCCCGGGAGCGGGCCGAGGAAGTTGCGCTGCTCATGCAGGAGACGAGGCTCCCTGCAATCTTGCCCGACTCTGGGGAGAAGGGAGCAGTAGTACAGGTGGTGGATGGCGAGGGCCGGAACCTGGCCGCCAGCGCTCAAGTAGTGCAGGGATCGAGACTTTCCAACCTGAGGCCGGCCCTGGGCCGTGCACAAAGCGAATCGAAATCGACGCTTCCCATCACAGGAGACCAACTCGGGGATCCGTTTCGAATTCTGGCCTTTGGCGCCCAAACCAAAGACGGACCGATCACCGTTTATGTAGGCGTCAGCCTTGACTCTGTTGATGAGAACGTGGCCGCAATTCGTCACATACTGCGCGTCGTTCTGCCGATGCTGCTGGGCATTTTGGGAATTACGAGTTGGTACGTGGTGGGCAGGGCGCTGCGCCCGGTTGACGCCATCACCACTCAGGTGACTGGCATCGGTGAAGGGGACTTCACCCGGCGGGTTCCCGAACCCCGCTCGGATGACGAGATCGGGCGCCTGGCACGGGCCATGAACCTGATGCTCAACCGGCTCGAAGCGTCCGCTGAGCGACAGCGTAGGTTTGTGGCTGACGTTTCCCACGAGCTGCAGAGTCCGCTGGCGTCGAGCCTGGCCGATCTGGAGGTGGCGCTGGCTTACCCTGACGCAACGCAGTGGACGGAAACAGCGGCCGGGGTGATGGCGGACAACCAGCGAATGACCCGACTCGTGGCCGACCTGCTGTTTCTCGCCAAATCCGATGACAGCGCCAGCCTGGCTCCGCACCGTCCCGTGGACCTTGACGACATCGTGTTGCAGGAAGTGGCCCGTTGGCGCACCAGGGTTGACGTTGCGTTCGATGTGTCGGGCGTATCCCCCGTGGAAATCGTGGCCAACGCTGAGCAAATCACCCGGGTAGTGCGCAACCTGGTCGACAATGCCGTGGGCTACGCAGCTTCAGCGGTGGTGATTTCGTTGACCAGCAACTCGACCCTCGCAATGCTGGTCATCGCTGATGATGGACCGGGCGTTCCACCCGAAGAGGGCCATCGCATCTTCCAGCGTTTCACCCGGCTCGATGAATCCCGCAGCCGCAACACCGGAGGATCCGGGCTCGGGCTGGCCATAGCTCGTGAGATCATCGAGCACCATGGCGGCACCATCGTGGCGGAACCAAGCACTGTTGGAGCACGATTCGTAGTCCGGTTGCCATGCTCACCACAGTGACCATTTCGGTGAACTGAGCTCGTTCAGCCTTTGCTGGCCCCGAGGGTGAGCCCACCAATGAAGTGCTTCTGCAGGGCAATGAACACCGCAATGGTGGGTATGGCAATGACCGTGGATGCCGCAGCAATGAGGTTGTAGTCCACTGCGTACTGCCCATTGAGCAACGCAATGGAGGACGTGATGGGTTTCTCAATACCCTGCTGTAACATCACCGATCCCCAGAAGAAATCGTTGTACAGCCACGTGAACTCCAGCGTGCCGAGGGCGGCGAGGGCGGGACGACACAACGGCATGATGATCTGGAAAAATTGGCGCTGCACGCTGGCCCCGTCCACCAAACACGCTTCGGTGATCTCTTGGGGTACAGCCTTCATGTAATTGCTGAGCACAAAGGTGCAGAAACCCGTTTGGAATGCCACATGGATGAGGATCACGCTGATCTTGGTGCCCAGCAGATATCCCGTGTTGGTGTCGCTGAGGATGTCGGGCCACGGTATCCGTTTGAAGATCTGGAACACCGGCTGGAAGATCACCTGCTGGGGCATGAGGTTTCCGGCAGTGAACATCACCAGGAAAAAGATGTTGAACCGGTTGCTGAATCGGGTGCAGGCAAAGGCCACCAGGCTGGAGAACAGCAGGATCAAGATGATGGCCGGGATGGTGATGTACATGGTGTTGAGAAAGTGGCGTCCGATGCCACCCACCCGCCATGCCTCACGATAATTGTCGAGCGTCAGTGTCTTCGGAAGCGAGAACACACCCCGCTTCAGCGTGTCGCCCTCAAAGTACCGAAACGAGGAGTACACCGCACTCACCATGGGGATGAGCCACCCCACTGCGGCGATACTGAGGAACGTCTGTAAGGCAATCCGACGGCCCCGATGAAAACCGGGCTGATTGCTGCCTGCGCCGGCCACTATCGCCGTCATCGGTCCGCCTCTCTGAAGTTGTTCACCACGTAGTAGATGATGAATCCCACGCACAGTAGGAACAGCACCATTCCATAGGCCGAACCAATACCCACTCGGCCTCCACCTTCGCCGGTGAGACTTCCGGTAACAAGCGTGCCC
>JANYHQ010000569.1 GCA_025358985.1 Acidimicrobiales bacterium | reverse complement strand
GGTCATCGACCCGCCACACTCCGCCGTCGGCGAGACGCTGATCCCAATCCGGGGCCACTGCGTCAGGAGCAATATCGGCCAGTGGAGCCATCACAAAGCGTCGCTCCCACATCCGCGGATGGGGAATGGTGAGTTCTTCGGACTCGACCCGTACATCACCGTGCAGCAACACATCAGCATCGAGTGTGCGTGGGGCGTTGCGGACCGAGCGCACCCGACCGGCTTCGGCTTCCAATGCCCTACAGCGCGCCAGTAAAGCAAACGGATCAAGGTCTGTGTCCAAACCAACCACCATGTTGAGATACGCCCCCTGACCTTCGGGGCCACCCACCGGTTCGGTTTCGTATACATGCGACACGGCCACCACGTCCGGCAGGTTCTCGACGGCAAAACGCAGTGACGCACGCCGGTCGCCCAAGTTGGATCCCAATGCAACGTAAGCCCGCGTACGAGGCCGCCGTTCCAGCGACAACTGGGCCCGATTGCGAATGATGCGCACCGCCGTAGATGTCATGTCGGCGGGTAGTGGCGGTCGCAATTTACGGACCACCACTTCCACCGCCAGCACCTTGGGATGAGCCAGGATGTCCTCGGCAATACGGGTGGCCACCCGTTCCAGCAGCACATGGGCCTCGTTGCGGATGATGTTCTCGATCATCTGAACGGGGTCGGCGTAGTTGATGGTTGCATCGAGATTATCTGTGGCCCCGGCATCGCTGATGTCGGTGAGCATGTCCACATCCACTTCGAAGGGCTGCGCTCGGTCACGTTCCTCGCTCAACGCCCCCACAATGCCCACGACTCGCAGACCCCTGATCTCAATGCGATCCACGTGACCCGTCCTCGTCAACTCCGGCGGCCGGACCTGCCGACTGCTCGCTGAGACCATAGGTGGACGGGAATCGTTGCCGCTAACCACCTCTAACCATCGACGTTGGCCCACAATGGACAGGTGGTTCGATCTGCTGCTGCTATCTCTCGTCGTCGCACGGTGCGCTTACTGACTTTGGGCGACAGTCTCACGCAGGGAGTGGGAGACCCAACTCCGGGCCGGGCCGGGTTCAGCGGGCAACTCGATGGCTGGGTGACCCACCTCAGCCAAGCGCTGCAAGATTCTGGGCGAACGGTAGCGGTCACCAATTTGGCTGTGTCGGGCGCCCAAGCGTCGCACGTCGTAAGCACGCAACTGCCGCAAGCGTTGTTGACAGTGGCAGATGTGGCCACCATCATCATTGGGGTCAATGACCTATGCCGGCCTGGTTTCGACATCGCCTCATTTGCCCAAAACTATGGCGCCACACTGGTCGCCCTCACCGCAGTAAGCCCAGTGGTGTTGTCGGCCACCATTCATGAGTTTGACGAACCGTTTCCTGTTCCAAGTGGGCTTCGACAGAAATTGCATAGCAACACCGAAGCCGCCAATGAGGTCATCAGAACCATATGCGCGCAGCGCAAAGTGCTGGTGGTGGACATGGCCAACAGCAACCAGATGGGCCCCAACGTACGGTCCGTGGATCTGTTGCATCCCAATCGCTATGGCCATCAACTAATTGCTGCTGAAGTGTTGACTGTTTTGCATGCGGCCGGCCACTTCTGCGACGCCAGTATGACCCCACCCCAACCAATGCGTCGTGGTGTGTCGGACCTTGCTCATGTGGCCTGGGTAGGCACGTATATGCAGCGAGTGGTGGCAGGGCGGATCCGTCAGAGTCATTCCTGAAGAAGCCCGACCCTCAGATGCAGGCTTGGGCGCCCAACTCGGCAATCTCTTCCCACGAGTATCCCAACTCCACCAATATCTCCTCGGTGTGTTGCCCCAACTCGGGCGCTACCTGTCCGGGCTCTGTTGGGGTACCGCTCATGCGTAACGGCGAACCCACCATGGTGACCGAACCCAGAGTGGGGTGATCGACCTTCACCAGGTACCCGTTTTCCCATACCTGCGGGTCCTCAGCCACCGCTGCGTAGTCGCGCACCGGTGAATAACGCACGCCGATGCGACGCAGGATCTCAGTCCATTCGGTGCTGGTGCGTTGCACGAATTGCTTGGACAGAATGGCCAGCAATTCGATCTTGTGATTCTGGGTGAGCAACGGTGCTGCGAAGCGCGGATCTTCGAACAATGCGGGCAGCCCCACCGCATCAGCGAGCGCCTGGCGGGCCGCTCCCGGGGTACCCACAATGGCGATCCAACCGTCGCTCGTCTGCACCATGCCATACGTGCCGTTGATGAGCGGATGACCGCCATTGGCCCGGCCCGGCACCTGTCCTGACAGGAAGTAGGCGGTGTACTCCGACGCCTGAGCCCATATCTGACCACCCAACAGCGACACGTCCACCCGTTGACCCAGCCCGGTCCGCTCTCTGGAGAACAGCGCCGCCAGAATTCCCGATGCCAGATGCTGCGAACTGGTGTGATCGGCAATGGTGACACCCACCGTGGTGGGCTCTCCCCCGTCACGTCCGGTGGTCGACACCAGCCCCCCGGCAGTTTGACCCGACAGGTCGGCGCCCTCGCGTTCGGCGTCGGGTCCTACGGGACCGAATGCCGACCCGGTGCCGTAGATGAGCCCGGGGTGATCGGTCGAGAGATCCTCGTACCCCAAGCCCCACGCATCCATGGTGCCCGGTTTGAAGTTGCTGATGACCACGTCGGCCCCCGCCGCCAGGCGTATGAACGCAGCCTTTCCTCCGGGGGTACGGACATCCAGCGTGACACTGCGTTTGCCCCGGTTGCAGCCCACGAAGTACCCGCTCAGCGGCGTCGCCGGGCCCGACGGCAGCCACCTGGACTGATCCCCGATGTTGGGAAGTTCCACCTTGATGACATCAGCGCCGAGGTCCGACAGCAGGGCTGCGGCCTGCGGCCCCTGGACCAATAGGCCAATTTCCACCACACGAATTCCGGTCAGTGCCCCCATGCAATCACCCTACGCTGAGCATCGGACACCTCAAGAATCGGGCACACAGGTCGATAGGAAGAAGGTGACCAGAGCACTCGAGCACCCGGACGAGGTCAACCGGATTGCTGCGCTTACCCGGCTCGGCTTACTCGACACGGCCCCAGAGGAGCGCTTCGATCGCATCACCCGTATGGCGTCCATGGTCTTGGATGTGCCGATCGCCTTGGTGAGCCTGGTCGCCACCGATCGGCAATGGTTCAAATCGCGGCTGGGGGTCGACACCCTCGAAACGAGCCGGGACAGTTCGTTCTGCGCGCATGCGATTTTGGCCACGGACAACGGCCCCTTCATCGTGGCGGACACGTTGCTCGACGAACGCTTCGCCACCAATCCACTGGTGGTGGGCGATCCACATATGCGTTTCTATGCTGGCCAGGTACTACACGACGCTTCAGGCTCAGCCATAGGCACACTGTGCGTGATCGATCGACAACCCCGACAGTTCGACAACACGCAACTCCAGGTGCTGGCCGATCTGGCCGCCATGGTGGAGGAGGAGTTCGAGCGCAGCTCAGAGCGTGCGCTGTTGGTACGTCTCGACGAAAGTGAACAACGCAAGTCCCTCATCTTGGAAACGTTGACAGAAGGGCTGGTGTTCCAAGATGGCGATGGGAGCATCCTCAGTTGGAATCCTGCCGCCGAGCGGGTTCTGGGGTTGTCGGCAGAAGAGTTGTCCGGTAGGTCGTCAATTGATCCACGGTGGAGCGCAGTCCACGAGGATGGCACCCCGTGGGCTGGGGACACCCATCCAGCCATGGAGGCACTGCGGACGGGACGTGCCGTCGACGGTGCGGTCATGGGGGTCAATCACCCCAACGGTGAGAGGGTGTGGCTGAGGGTGAAGTCCCAGCCGGTATCGGCGGACGGGGCACGTCCGAGAGGTGTTCTCACAGTGTTTGCCGACATCACTGCAGAACGTGAAGCTGAGCGTACATACGAATCGCTGAGTGACACGATCCGAGCCGCCATCGAAACTTCCGGCATCGGCACCGTGCTGCTCGATCAGCAGGGCTGCGTGACGTATGCCAACCTTGCTGGCGCCCACATCCTCGGTGAGCCCATACAGAAGTTGGCGGGCCGATCGTTCATCGAATTGGTGCATGTTGAGGACCAACACTGGGTGGCCCGTATGCTGACAGCCAGCTCCCAGCCCGCCATCTCCAAATCGTCGGACTCGCGCCTGGCGCGGCCATCGGAGGTGACTCCGTGGATAAGGATGCACACCGCCCCTCTGCACACCAACGATCCGTCGGTGGTGTGGCTGGTACAAATGGAAGACATCACACAGCGTCATCAGTTGGAGACGGCTCTGGCCCGCAGTGAGGGGACGGCGGAGTCGTCACTCAACGCCTTGGAGCAGGGAGTGATTCTGGCCGCACCTGACGGCACCATCCACAGAATGAATCCTGCGGCCGAACGTTTGTTGGGTTTCGACGCGTCGGCCCTCAGCGCCCTCTGGCAGACCGGTCGATGGGAAACTTTTGACGAGCACGGAACTCTGCTCAGTGGTGAAGCCCGTCCCATCTTGCGGGCGCGATCCACCGGAGAAGCAGTGATGGGTCAGTTGGTGGGTTGGCGTCGACGTGATGGCGTCATTGTGATGTTGCGGGTGTCATGTGTGCCTGACGCCGACGGTTTCGGAGGCTTCGTGGTGGCCTTCACCGACATCAGCGTCGAACATCAGATGATGGTGGATCTGCGTCGTTTCCGATACCTGTTCCAACACGCCAACGACATCATCACGGTGGTGGATGCGCAGGGACAAGTGCTATACGGCAGCCCATCCACTCAGCGGGTATTGGGCTATCCAGACGGGTGGCATCACCCCGACGGTGTCCTCGGGCTGGTTCACCCCGACGACCTCGACAGGGCGGGACTGGAACTTCAAGCGTTGATAACCAACGAACGCATGGACGAGCCATTCAACGTCCGGGTACAGGCTCACTCAGGGGAGTGGCGCAACTTGGAGTCAGTGGGCGTGAA
>JANYHQ010000483.1 GCA_025358985.1 Acidimicrobiales bacterium | reverse complement strand
TGGCAGAAGCAGTTCATCGAGCGAGAGTTACATGTGCCCGAACGAAAGGTTTCGTTGATCTCTTTCATGGTCGACACGTCATTCTTCTCGCCGGATGCCGTCTCGACTGTTCCCCGAAACGCCCTGTGTTCGGCGGGATTGGAGCACCGCGACTACGCCACCCTCATCGAAGCGGCCAGAACGCTCCCGATAGACGTAGTGATTGCGTCAGGGTCCCCATGGTCGAAGCAGCCTGACTTGCTCCGCACTGTGGATATCCCGACGAACGTGCACCTGTGCTCCTTGAGCCACTTCGAACTTCGACAGTTATACGCGGACAGCAGGTTCGTGGTTGTTCCACTGAATCCAGTGATGTTTCAGGCTGGTGTCACAACCATTCTCGAGGCGATGGCGATGGGGAAAGCCGTGATTTGTTCGCGAACGCCGGGTCAGTGCGATGTCATCGAGCATGAGCGGACCGGTCTGTACGTAGAGCCCGGAGATCCCACCGCGCTCAGGGCGGCAATCAGGCGATTGATGGACGACCCGGCCCTTGCGGAACGGCTCGGGGCAGCGGGTCGGGCCTGGGTCCAGCGAGCCGATATCCATCGTTACGCCGTCGATCTTGCTCGGTTCGTAGGTCATCCCTCGGCCCTCAGCACGGGTGATGTTCAAGTAGCGCCCGTATAAGACCGATGCGATGATCGTGGAAAGTAGTAAGGCGCATAGTGAAGAAGTTCTCGGGTCGGTGCTGAGCGGTGGTGTCTCAGTTGTTCAGACGGATGCCACAACTGCGCCTGAGCTCCGCCCGTGGGCTGAACCCTCCATGGCCGTCTTCAGCGGCGTACCGGTAGACGATTTCACACTGGTAGAAGCCGTCCAACGTGTGGACGAGTTCGTCCGGATTGGTCGTTCGACTGGTCGAAGTCATCAGGTGGTCACGGTCAATCTAGAATTTCTCGTCAATGCTGGCCGTGACGAAGAATTGCTTGCCATACTTCAAAATGTTGATTTATCCGTCCCAGACGGGATGCCGCTTGTCTGGGGTTCACGGTTGTTCGGAGCGCCACTGCGCCAACGAGTCGCCGGAGCCGATCTCGTTCCCGCCATCGCCGACCTCTGTTGCCGGAGGGAGTACAAGTTGATGTTTTTCGGGGCCGGCCCGGGTGTCGCTCAAAGAGCGGCCGCGCAACTTCGCAGCCAGCATCCCGGACTCAACATTACCGGGGTAGCAGGTCCGTCGGTTCAGATTGGCGGTGAGATCGACGGCGACGTGGTGGATGTCATCCGATCAGTAGCCCCCGATATTCTCTGTGTCGCCATGGGCAACCCCAAGCAAGAGCATTGGATTGCGCAGTATCGAAATTGGTTGGGAGTGCCTGTGCTGGTAGGAGTGGGCGGTACGTTCGACTTGCTGTCCGGCAACAAGCAGCGTGCTCCGCGACTGATGCAGCGGACCGGGACAGAATGGTTGTTTCGCCTCGTCCAAGAGCCACGCCGCCTGTTTCGACGCTACGCGTTGTGCGTGGCTTTTTTTGTGCCCTTGATGTGCAAGCAAGTTTGGGCAATTCATGCGGTCGAGCATTGGGAGACGCGGAATGAGAAGTCCAACGTTGGAGGGCTGATCATCCGTTCCAGTGCAATCCCGGATGGATCGGCCTGGCGCCTGTCAGGCGCCGATTGCGAGGCTCTGCAGGATGTTGACATCTCCGTGGACCTCACCCGTGTACAACGATGTGACAATGCAACCGTGGCAATGCTGTTCGTGCTTCACCGCTTGAGTAAGAGCCTAACGCTTGAGGGTGTGTCGCCAGCAGCGATGCAATCGCTGGAGCGGCGGGGCATTGCTTATGCTTTTGCCATTCGCAGCGTGTCCGATCGGGAGCAGTCGGATCAACCGTGGAATCAATCGTAGTTCTCACGGTGGGTTGGTCGTTGTTCAACACCGACCCGGTGTGCACACCATTCGTCCGAGCCAAAGCCAAGCGTAATGCAACGCACGCGGCAGCAAACTCATTCCTCTCGGGTTATGGCCGGAGATTAGAACATCGCCGTTCGGGACGACCTGTGGCCGTCCAAGCGTCCGGTGAATCGGTTGGAGGAGTCAGCATTACCTATGGCGGAAAGGGTGGTGCGGTCGCCATCGCTGCATCACCGACCATCGGCATCGACTTGGAGCCAGGTCAATCGTTGCCAGATGTGGATCGCCTGGCCGAATCAACGTGTGACCCAGCGGAGTATTCAGCTGCTGTGAGCGCAGCCCACCCAGCCACGGCATTCCTGCGGATCTGGACGAGAAAGGAGGCTGCATTCAAGGCCGTCTCAATCGGTACTTCATGTGATCCCCGCCTGGTTGTGGTGGGAGTAGGAGGTAGCGGATGGAACGGCATCGCCACAGATTTTGCGCCCTCCTATCAAGGCCCCCTCCATGTTCGGACCTGGACATTTGGCGCGGACGGACGCTTCGCAGTTCTGAGCGTGGCGGCTCCTTGCCCTGCCACGGTGAGTTTTGGGTGTTCCCCCGTCGCGGCATGGTCACCAGAACCCTTCGCAGACAATGTTGCGGAATCTTCAATTTTGACTAATGCTCCTCTGGATTTTGGGCGATGAAGTTGAGACGATGTCTGCGCAGATGCCGCTTTCCCCGAACGGGGCACCCATCCGATGAGGTCGACGTTGAACCGGAACATGCTCTTACGCCTCGCCGATACCTTTTTTCGTCGCTGGTTTCTCTATCTCATTCCTTTCGTACTTTTGGCTGGGGTCGGAGGGTTCACCGCCGCCCGTTCGGAATCGCGCTTCCAGTCCGAAGGCGTGATGTACGTGGAGAGCCAGACGTTGCTGGCGAATATCACCAAGGCTCGTGACACGCCCGCGTCATACAAGTCCCCATCGACGCTGGCCGCGGAACAACTCGGTTCGCTCATGCGTACCGATGGGTTCATGAAGCGCATCGTGAAGGCCGCAAAGGTCGATGATGCGGTGAAGAGTGGGCTCGTCACCCTTGCTAAGCTGCGCTCATCGATATCGGTAGGTGCCGATGGAGATCATCTGGTCAAGGTTGCAGCATCGTCCACCAATTCTCAGACAGCCGCCCTCCTCGTGACCTCGACTATCGAGACCTTCACCAGTTGGGTCATCGAGGCAAATGTGGCTGAGAGCACTGCGGCCAAGTTATTCCTCGACACCCTCGTTGATTCGTATCGCACTCAGGTATCAACTGCGCACCAGACTCTTGATGCGTTTGTCTCAACCAATCCGGAGGCCGACGTGGCGAAACGCAGCCTTGCTAACCAGATTGAGTTCGAACGGCTTACCGCAGCGTCGAACGTTGAAGAGGCGCGGCTCGCAGCAGCGATCAACAAGCGTGAAGACGCCCGTCTGGCAACTGAGCAAACCAAGAGTGACGTGACCCAACGTCTTCGACTTGTGGACGCACCGCAGGTGTCTGCTCTACCAGTGTCATCACGCAAGCAGGCGGCTCTCGCTGCCGTCATATTCGCCATGCTCGGGCTGTTACTGACCGCAGGTGCAACGCTTGGCGCCACCGCAACGGATCGCAGTATCCGGTTTGCCAGTGACATCACGGACAGATTGGGTGTGCCGGTGCTGAGCATCATCCCAAAGGCACGTGCTCGGGACCTTGGGTGATCGGGCCTGCTTTGTCGTGGACCCAGGAGCGGCGACGATCAGCTTCACAACCATCCGAGGTGTTCATCATAAAAGCTTCCGCCGCAGTCCGCAGTTTCAAGCGACCTGATCCGGCATGACGCTTCGTGCTGCGATAATCGGGGGAGGATGGGCCGGGGCAGTCACTGCTCATCAGCTGCTGGGCGCTGGGTGGCGGGTCGAGGTGTTCGAGCGCTCCGATCGCGTCGGGGGTCATTCTCGGGCCGAGGTGCTCAATGGTGTTGTGTACGAACCCAACGGTGCGCATATCTTCCATACTTCCAATCGTGAGGTTGCCGAGTTCGTCAACCGTTTCGGCCTTGTGCGTCCATACGAGCATTGCGTACTCACCGAGATCTTCGCACACGAGGATGACGAGTCACCCACGCTGCTGAGCTGGCCACCCCAGATCGATGAGTTGAAGAACCTTCCGTTCTGGCCCACGGTGAGCAAGGAACTGGAGTCACTACCAGCGACGCCCAAAGGTGAGGACTTCGAGACGTTCGTGATTTCGTTGATGGGCGAGACGCTGTATCGGCAATTCATATACGGGTACACCGTGAAGCAATGGGGTTGTGAGCCATCAACGCTGTCGAGCAGCTTTGCCCCCAAGCGAGTCGATCTCCGATCTGACAACTATCGACGCCTATTCCGCGACACCTGGGAGTACTTCAGTCCTGTTGGGGTCAACCACGTGATCGAAGAGATTCTACGACCCGTGTCGGTCACCTGTGGCGCCGAACTCGATGTCACCGATCTTGAGGATCTCAGCAGGAACTTTGATATCGCAATCGTCACTGCGCCGCTCGATCGCTTCGTGGGGCGCGACGGTGAGTTGGCATGGCGAGGAGTGAGCATGCGATCGCGCTACCAGCCGACGGACAACGAGGCGGACACGGTTACCGCCGCGTATGTGGTGAATCGACCTTCAATGCGGGTGCCGTACACCCGGACAGTGGAAACAAAGCATGCATCAGGGCAATTGATCTGCGGAACAGTGGTGAGCGAGGAGTATCCGGGGAGTCCCGCCCGGCACTATCCGTTTCCCACAGTCGAGCGCCGCTATGAGCAAGCCAATCAGGCGCTGAAGATAGAGATCGCAGGCTCCAGCCCGTTGCCGGTGTACTTCACGGGTCGACTCGCCAATTATCAGTACATAGATCAGGATCAGGCGATTGCGCAGGCACTCTCATGCGCCCGAGACATCCTCGAACAACACAAGTGATTGTCACAATGCCCACCATAGACACCCACGACAAGTCCAACAGAAGGTAGCCATGCGCCGACGGAAGAAGAACTTCCTCACCAAGATCGAGACTGCTCGCGAGAATGCGGGTCACACTGGCGATGGGGGAATGGCGATCTTCGAAAAGGCAGGGACCCTGGTCCAGATCGCTCCGCCTGCGGTCAATGATGGGATCAGGCGGTTGGTGGCACGCTTGGAGGCTGGGGGCACTGGAGGTGTGCCGCGCCTGCTGGCTTTGACATCGGCGCTGTCGGGCGAGGGGGTCACCTACGTGAGTCGGGCCTTGGGGGCGGTGATTGCGAACGACCTCGGTCGTAGTGTGGCTGTGGTGGAGTTCAACTGGGCACGACCAGCGGCGCTCCCCGATCGTGAAGTGGGGGTGGCGCAGGTACTGACAGGCTCGGCGACGCTGGACGAGGCTTTGGTGAGCACCATCGTGCCTAACCTCGAGTTGCTGAGTGCCGGTGTCACCTCGATGTCACAGCGGCCTGCCCTGGCCCGTGGTGAAGCGCTCTTCGCACTCATTGCTGAGTTGGGGGCTCGGTACGAACATGTGGTGTTGGACCTGCCTGCGGTGCTGGCCACCAGTGATGCGCTCACGTTGGCGGGCCATGCTGAGGCTGTTTCACTCGTGGTGCGCCAGGGCGTCACCGCCGAACCACAAGTGAAGCGGGCGCTGTCGGAGTTGGATCATCTGTCGGTGTTGGGAGTGATCATCAACCGGTGGGCTACACCAGTTCCCAAACGCATCTTGGCTGCACTTTCGCCATGGACCGACGCAGTGGACTCCAGGTAACCCGACAGTGAAGGTTCTGGCTGGGTTTCTATTGCTGGTAATGATCGTTTCGATGCGCCCCAAAGCGGTCGAACGTAAGCAGAACGCGCTCAGCCTGCTGTTGGCTTGTGTCCTAGTGGCGCTGGCGTTGACCAGTCGTCGGCTTGCCTAGTGGTGGGGTCAATGCAAATCTTCTCGGTGCATACGATTGATCTTCAGCGTCGGCGCTCAGCCAAGGCGTGGCGCCAATCCTATTTCTTGTGGTTGGCCATTGCGGTGCTGGCGTCGCTTGGCGCCGCCAGCGGTGTGAGCGCCGGAACGTCGCTGGCCCTGTGGTCCCTGATCACTGGCGCGCTGGTGACCTTGGTCCGTCCGGTAGTCGGGGTATACATCATCACCTTCTTCGCGCTCGCCGGTGACAGCGTCACGATTATTTGGTATCCGTTCTACAAGAACCTCTCCAGCCCAGAGTCGCTGCTGTTTCTTGACCGTCATCTGGCGGTGAGTCCGCTCGAGTGTTTCCTCGTTCTCACGATGATTGCCTGGGTGGTTCAGTTGGTGGGTCGACGGGCCGCCTTCGTACGAGGTTCGCTGCTGACGCCGGTCTTGGTCTTCAGCGGGTTTGTTTTGTTGGGGATTCTTCGCACAGCGTCGGGTGGGGCCAATAGCACCGTGGCGCTGTGGGAAGCCCGGACCCTCGTGTACGCACCCATCATGTACGTGTTGGCTACCAACTTGTTCACCCGCAAGGAGCATTACAACACTCTCTTCTGGTTGATTTGCGCAGCGATTTTCGTGGACTCGCTGTTCGCCATTGGCTACTTCATCACGCTGTCGGGGACAGCTAAGGACGCCTTGGAATCGTTGGGTGAACACTCCGCCTCGCTGCATGCCGATTTGTTGTTTGTGGTGCTGCTGGCGGTGTGGTTGCTCCCCAACGCGTCCAAGTCTCGGCGATTTGGCCTGTTAGCCATGGCCGTACCCGTGTTCATCGTGTACTTCATCGCCCATCGACGGGCTGCCTTCGTGGTGTTGGGAGTTGGTCTGGTGCTGTTGGCCGTTTCGCTCTACCGGACTCGGCGGCGCTACTTCTGGTCCATCGTTCCCGTAGTGAGTTTGGTGGCGCTCGGCTATCTCGGGGCATTCTGGAATTCGCAGGGATCAGTGGGGTTTCCGGCCCAGTCGGTGAAGTCGGTGGTGTCTCCCGGGCAAGTCAGCGAAAGAGACCGATCCTCAGACCTCTACCGAATAGTGGAGACGGCAGACGTAGTGGCCACCATCCGAGCCGCTCCACTGGTTGGAATCGGTTTTGGCCGACCGTTCTACCGCCCGTATCCGTTGCCGGACCTCAGCTTCTGGGTCTTCAGCGATTTCATCACCCACAACGGAATCCTGTGGGTGTGGATGAAATTAGGAGTGGGTGGATTTGTGGCGATGCTCTATCTGTTCGCCGCAGCCATCCGTGACGGCGGACGGGCGGTACTTCGGTTGCCGCGAAACGACTATGCAGCGATAACCATCGGTGCCACCGGTTTTGTCATGATGTATGCCATTTTCGCCTACGTCGACATCGGCTGGGATTCTCAAAGCACAGTGTGCTTGGGTGCAGCGTTCGCGGTGATCGCCAACATCGAACGATTGCATGGACTACGAGCGCCGCAGCATCGGGTCAGGCGATCAGTACATCCGAGGGCGTGAGGCCATTGTTCCGATTCGGCCGTAACATTGGGGCTGCGCTCCGCCGCTCTGCTTCGGTGCTCGCCCGCCGTCCCTACTCCCACCGGTCGAGATTCGGCCGGTTCACCGTCATACTTGCCACCATCACGTGTTCGCTCTTCGTAGGAGTCGCCTCATCTACCGGGATAACGGCCGCATCTGGAGACACCGGCTTGACGGTGGTGGTGGATGGGCATTCCACAATTCGGCCCATCAATCCGCTCATCATGGGCATGTCAGGGGATGTGGATGCCGCGTATATCCGTGACGTAGGTGTGACACTGAATAGCTGGGGCGGCAATCCCTCCACTCGGTACAATTATCGAATTGGTCATGCCTGGAACAACGGGTCCGATTGGGAGTACCGCAATACCAACTACGGCCAAAGTGGTGATGTCAGCGCCAAGTTCGTCAAGGATTCGTTGGTGGCGGGTGCTCAGGTTCGGGTGGCGGTGCCCACTCTGGGGTGGGTAGCCAAGAACGACAGCAATGACAACTGCTCGTTTCCCCAGACTGGCGGAGGCTGCGGCGGATCGGAGGGTGCGTCGTGCCAGAAGCC
>JANYHQ010000482.1 GCA_025358985.1 Acidimicrobiales bacterium | reverse complement strand
CGTGGAACTCCATATCGAGCAGGGCCCCGTGCTCGAAGCCGAAGGCGTCCGGATGGGAGCGGTCACCGGGGTGCAGGGCATCAGTTGGCAGGAACTCACCATCACCGGTCAGTCCAATCATGCCGGCACCACCCCCATGGGCCTGCGCCGCGATGCCGGTTACGCGGCGGCGCGCGTAGCCACCTTCGTACGAGAACTGGCGTTGCGTATCGGACATCCGCATGTGGGCACCGTGGGCCAACTCACGCTGATCCCCAACCTGGTGAACGTGGTGGCAGCCAAGGCGCTGCTCACCGTGGACCTCCGCAATACCGACGAGCAATTGCTGCAACGCTCCGAGCACGAGCTCACCGAGTTCCTCCAACAACTGGCCCTCGACGAAGGCGTCGCCATCACGGCTCGCATCCTGGCCCGATTCGAACCGGTGGCCTTCGACGAGCGGGTCATTGCCCTGGTGGAGTCCACCGCCACGGCGCTCGGCAACACGGTACGCCGCCTCCCCAGTGGCGCCGGGCATGATGCTCAGATGTTCGCCCGTATGTGTCCCACCGCCATGATCTTCACCCAATCGCACCTTGGCATCAGCCACAACCCGGCTGAATACACCGAGCCTGGCGATCTGGTGATGGGAGCCGACATCTTGTTGCAGGTGATGCTGGCCCTCAGCGAAGAAAGCTTCGGATGAACCGTATCCTCACGGTGGGCGCCGCTCAACTGGGTCCGGTACAACGAGACCATACGCGCGCTGATGTTGTTGAGCGTCTGCTGGCGTTGTTGCACGACGCCGCGGGCTGGGGTTGTCAATTGGTGATTTTCCCCGAGTTGGCGCTCACCACGTTCTTCCCCCGGTGGTACACCGACGTGCCCGCCGACATCGATGCCTGGTACGAGCGGGACATGCCGTCCCCCGTTACCCAACCGCTGTTCGACGAGGCCAAACGGCTGGGTGTGGGATTCCAGTTGGGCTACGCCGAACTCACCGCCGATGGTCATCACTACAACACGTCCATCATGGTGGAACGCAATGGCGAGGTGGTGGCCAAGTACCGCAAGGTGCACATCCCGGGGCACGAGGAGTACGAGCCATGGCGGGCGTTCCAACACTTGGAGCGTTACTACTTCGAGTCCGGACCGGATGGCTTTGCCGTGCATCGCGCCTTCGGGGCCATCGTGGGTATGGCCACCTGCAACGACCGCCGCTGGCCGGAGACATACCGGGTGATGGGACTCCAAGGGGTGGAGCTCATCGGTATCGGATACAACACGCCCATCCACTACGCACCGGACCCCGGACAGAACGCATTGCAGTTGTTCCACAACGATCTGTGTATGGCCTCCGGTGCTTACCAAAACGGCACCTGGGTAGTGGGGGTGGCCAAGGGGGGCACCGAGGAGGGCGTGGAATCATTGGCTCAATCGGCCATCTTTGCCCCCAGTGGACAGGTGGTGGCGAGGGCTTTGAGTACCGGTGATGAGTTGATTGTGGCGGCCTGCGACCTGGACCTGTGTAACAAGTTCAAGCACACGCTGTTCCAGATGGAGCGCTACCGCGAGCCGCAGCACTACTCCATCATCACCGCGCAGAAGGGTGTGGTGGAGCCACCTGCGCTGCCCAATGGCCACCCCTGGGGCCAGCTGTAACGCGATGGCCACACCTTGGCCCTGTTCAGCGGGCCTTGACATTTCGTAAAGTAGGCACATGGAGCAGCCACGCACCACCTATGCCACCGATACGGACAGGGTGGAGCTCACCGTCAATGGTGAGGCCACCAGCGTCAGCGCTCGTCATCCCCACCTCTTGGCGGCGCTGCGCGAGGAGTTGGGCATCATCTCGCCCAAGGACGGCTGCTCGCCCCAGGGTCAGTGCGGTTGCTGCACGGTGATGATCGATGGCAAGGCGTCCATCACCTGTCAGATGTCCATGGCCAAGGCGGCCGGCAAGTCCGTAACCACCATCGAGGGCATGGACCAGGGCGAGGTACAGCGCTACGCCGACACCTTCGCCGCCTGTGGTGCATTGCAATGCGGGTTCTGTACCCCGGGCATCGTGGTACGGGCCAAGGCTCAGATCGACAAGAAAGGCGCGGCGCTCACGCGTGAGGAAATGGCCCGTCACCTCGGTGGCCATCTGTGCCGTTGTACCGGCTACGTCAAAATCCTCGACGCCATCGAGGCGTTGGCCCAAGGCGAACACCGCATCCCGGCCGAGAACGGTGGCATCGGTAGCAGTGGGGTCAAGTACGAGGGCGTGGATTTGGCGGTAGGCCGCCGGCCGTATATCGACGATCTGGTGGAGACGGCCATGGTGCACGGAGCGTTGGTGCTCACCGCCCACGCCCGGGCCGACATCGTGGGCATCCACACGTCGGCTGCCGCGGCAATACCCGGGGTGGTGCGAGTGTTCACCGCCGACGACGTACCCGGCGCGCTCAAGACCGGCCTCATTCACAAGGACTGGCCGCTGATGATCCCCGTCGGGGGGCGTACCAGTTATATGGGCGACGTACTGGCCGTGGTGGTGGCTGACGATCGGGAAACGGCTCGTCGGGCTGCGGAGCTAGTGAGTATCGACTACCGCCCGCGGCGTCCTATCACCGATGCCGTGGCGGCGTTGGAAGACCCGGAGCACGCCGTATGGGGGTTGGAGGGCAACATCTTGTCCACCACCAAGTATCAGCGTGGTGATGTGGCCGCCGCTCTTGCCGCAAGCGCGCATACCATTACCGAAACGTTCCACACACAGCGTGTTGAGCAGGCGTTTCTGGAGCCCGAGTCCACGGTGGCGGTACCGTCCATCGGTAGCGACGGTGACCTACGTTTGCATGTGTACAGCGGCGGTCAGGGCGTGTGGGACGACCGTGATTCCATTGCCGCCATCCTCGGCATCTCCAACGATCTGGTCACGGTGGAATTGGTGAGCAACGGTGGGGCATTCGGTGGCAAGGAGGATCTGTCCAATCAGGGCCATGCGGCATTGGCGGCGTGGATACTGCAGCGACCCGTGAAGGTCACCAGTACTCGCGAGCAGTCCTTGCTCATGCATTCCAAGCGTCACCCCATCCGTATGGAATACCAAGTGGGATGCGATGCCAACGGCAAACTCACAGCACTAAGTGCACGTATGATTGGGGACTCGGGGCCGTATGCCAGCGTGGGTATGAAAGTGTTGGAGCGCGCTGCCGGTCACGCCAGCGGTCCGTATCACCTGCCCACCATTGATGTTTTGGCCTATGCGGTGCGTACCAACAACCCCAACTGCGGCGCCTTCCGCGGCTTCGGTGCCAACCAAGCCCAGTTCGCCATGGAGGGGGCCATGGACCGCTTGGCCGAGGCGGTGGGCATCTCCGGTTGGGAGATGCGTAAGCGCAATGTGATCCGCCCCGGTGAGGTGTGGGGTCCCGGACAGATCATGGACGATGGCTGCGCCGGAGCCGAGGCCTGTCTCGACGCCGTCAAGGATGCCTACGACCAGGCCCGAGCGGCGGGTAAAGCGGTGGGCGTAGGACTGGGGTTGAAGAACTCGGGTCTGGGCAACGGGTTCAACGAGGTGTCCAAGGCGGTGGTGCGATTCCTCGATGATGAGGCCCACACGGTGGAGGTACGTCACTGCTGGACGGAGATGGGCCAGGGCATCCATACGGTGGCGTTGCAGGTGGCAGTGGAGGAGTTGGGCATCCACCCATCGCGTATCCGCGTCATCGTGGACACCACACGCGAGTTGGGGCTGGGGCAAACCACTGGCTCGCGTGGCACGTTGATGGGTGCTGGCTCGGTGATGCATGCGTGCCGGGCCGCCATCGCCGATGGATGCCGCACTGAGGTTGATTACGAAGGGGAGTGGCGTATCGACTGGACCAACTCGTTGTCGGAGGGATTGGAGCATCCGGTGATCCATTCCGCATTCGGCTATGCCGCCCAGGTGGTGATTGCCGACCGGGCCACAGGCAAGGTGGAGCGGGTGCTGGCGGCTCATGATGTGGGGCGAGCGGTGAATCCGCAATTGTGTGAGGGACAAATCGAAGGCAGCGTCCATATGGGTTTGGGATACGCCCTCACCGAGGATTTCCCGGCTGATGAGTTGGGTATGCCCACCAACATGACGCTGCGTTCGCTGGGCATCAT
>JANYHQ010000467.1 GCA_025358985.1 Acidimicrobiales bacterium | reverse complement strand
GAACCACGGCAGTGATCTGGGACAGGAACTGGGTGGCTACCAGTCCAATGGCGCCGAACACGGTCATGAACCCCAGGGTGACAACGCCACCGGTGAGTGCTGCTCGTACCAACCGCTTGGATAGGGCGGGCTTCTGCTCGGCGCCGGTATGGCCAACGAAGTACGACACGTAGGCCGGCAACATGGCGAAACCGCAGGGGTTGAAGGCAGTGATGACCCCGGAGGTAAGCGCAATGGCCAGTGGCGCTCGCCCGCCCCCGAAGCCTGCTGCCTGGATCATCATGGGTGAAAATCCTCCCACGTTGCCTACCTGGCCCTACCCACAGCCTCTCAGCGCCGACTCAGTGCTCGACTTCGGGACCTGCCCTGGGACTTGCTCTGCGACTTGCCCCGGGCAGTGAGTGGACCGGACGGGGGAGTGTGATGGGTGAAGTGACGGGCCCGTCGAGAGATATGGCGGGCGTGGCGCAGCGTTGCATCGCGAGGCGTTGGTTGGGGCCGGGCTTGGGATGCGTAGAACCGGCCCTTGGCGGTTTCGACGAGGACCAGATACAGGGCGGTCATGGCACCGAGAATGAGAAAGAAGCGCAGCGGTAACACCGTGAATCCCAAGACGTGGGCCAGTGGAGAAAACGGGAGTATCGCACCCACCAGTGCGCAGAGCACCGGGGTAATCATCATGGCGGGACTAGGTCGACTGCGAAAGAATGGAACCCGTCGCGTGCGGATCACAAACACCACCAGGGTTTGGGTGGCGAGTGACTCCACAAACCATCCGCTGCGGAACTCAGTGTGGCTGGCATGCAAGATGCGCAGCATCACAAAGAACGTGAGGAAATCAAAGATGGAACTGATGGGTCCGAATATGGCCATGAATTTGCGCACGAAACCAATGTCCCAGGCTGCCGGTCGCGCCAGCACCTCTGCGTCAACGTGGTCGGTGGGGATGGCCAACTGCCCCACGTCGTAGAGCAGATTGTTCAGCAGAATTTGCGAGGGCAGCATCGGTAAGAACGAGAGAAACAGCGAGGCACCAGCCGCGCTGAACATATTCCCAAAGTTCGACGAGGTGGCCATCAAAACGTACTTGAGGGTATTGGCGAAGATCCGCCGACCCTCCGTGATTGCGTCGGCCAGTACACCGAGGTCTTTGTCCAACAACACAATGTCTGCGGCATCCTTGGCCACATCAGTGGCCGACTCCACCGAGATGCCAACGTCGGCGGCGTGTAGTGCCACAGCATCGTTGACACCGTCTCCCAGAAACGCCACATCCACGCCGGTGCGACGGGCAACTTTGACAATGCGCGATTTCTGATCGGGACTGACACGGGCGAACACCGTGGTGCCAGGAATTGCATTGGCCAGTTCGTCGTCATCAAGGCGATCGAGCTCAACACCTGTGATGGTGGCACTGACGGTCATCCCGATGTCGCGACACACCTTGACCGCCACCGCGCCGTTGTCACCAGTGATGACCTTTACCACCACACCAAGGTGTGACAGTTTGGCGATCGATGCTTCAATCCCTGCTTTCGGACGATCAATGAATGTGAGAAAACCACTCAATTGCAGATCGTGTTCTTCTGCGTTGGTCACTACCGCGAGGCCGGGTGTGGTGCGGGTGGCCACGGCAACAACCCGTGCTCCCTCGGCGAACAGGCGATCGAGGGTGACGTGAGCCTGGACAGGAACACCGAGGCAGCGTGCCAGCACCGCTTCGGGCGCCCCTTTTGTCACCAGCAGAGGGTCGCTGCCGTTACGCACGACGAGTACCGAGGCCAGTTGGCGATCGTGGTCAAAGGGCAACGAGCCCAACCGGCTGAAGGATTGTGATCCGGCGGCTTGGAAGGCTTCGGTTGCGGCCGGCGCTGACCAAAGAGCAACGTCGAGGGCATTTCCTCCCACTGCGCCTGATGGGGTCATGGTTGCCTCATTGCACAGCAGCCCGAGCGCGAGTAGCTCGGGCTTGTCGTCCCCGTTGGCGTCCATCGCGTGGTCGAAAGTGATGGCGCCTTCGGTGAGCGTTCCGGTCTTGTCGGTGAACAACACTTCGATGTTGCCGAGGTCCTCGATGGTCACCAGCCGTTTCACCAGTACATGCTGACGGGCCAATTGTCGTGATCCGCTGGCCAAGCTCACGCTGACTATGGCGGGCAACAGTTGGGGTGTGATCCCAATGGCAATGGCCAATGAGAACAGCAGTGCTTCGAGGAGTGGCCGAGAGAAGGCAACGTTGATGACAAATATTGAAATGGTGAGTACGGCAGCAACTCCCACCAACAGTTTTGAGAATCCCCGTAACCCTGCCTGAAACGCTGTTTCCGCCTGCCGTTCGCCCAACCCCAGGGCGATCTTGCCGAACGCCGTATCCGAGCCGGTGGCCACCACCACTGCTCGCGCAGACCCTTGGTGCACCACCGTTCCCATGAATGCACACGAGGCCAGATCCACGGTGGAGTCGCTCGACAAGAGTGCTTCAGTCGTCTTGGACGCGGGCATCGACTCACCAGTGAGTAACGCTTCGTCGCACTCGAGTTGATTGACCTCGATGAGGCGCACATCGGCTGGCACCAAGGCCCCCACTCCCAAGGTAACCACGTCGCCTGGTACCAACTGGCGGACATCCACCATCAGTTGCGTTCCATCGCGCTGCGTAATGGCCTCATGTTTGATGTTGGACTGCAACGACGCAACCGCTAACTCGGACCTATATTCATTGAAGAACCCGAGGCCCACGCTCATCGCCACGATGGCTGCGATGATGACGCCGTCAGCTACGTCTCCAGTGACAGCGGATACAAGTGCAGCAGCCACCAGCAGTATCAGCAATGGATTACGTAGCTGCCGATACAGGACCCCTACCGCCGTCACTCGATGCGAAGCCAACACGTTTTCGCCAAACATCAGAAGTCGGGCAGCGGCCTCAGTGGTAGTGAGACCGTCATCGGTGGTGGTGAGGTCACGGAGGACTTCGGCCACCGGCTGGCGTGCCGCAGTCGCCAAATCAAGGTCAACCGGCATCAGTGGGGGGTCCTGCCGAGATGCGCATGAGGCCCACTTGCCCCTGGTCACTGGTGTCGAAACCAAAAAAGATGGGTATCCGATGGTTAGGTGTGGCCATAGGTGGGTATAACCATCTTTCGCGATCGAGTTCGGAGCCTGCAATGACGATGACGGAAATCCCTCTCACCCAGGCGCATCCTTTGAATTCCGACGAACTAGCCGCCATCGACGCGTGGTGGCGGGCCGCCAACTTCCTGTCAGTGGGGCAGATCTACCTATTGGCGAATCCGCTGCTCACCGAACCATTGACATTGGCCCACGTGAAACCTCGGCTACTTGGTCATTGGGGTACCACTCCTGGCCTCACCCTGCTGTACGCACACCTCAATAGGGTCATCCGCAAACGAGACCTCAGTGTGGTCTTCATCGCCGGTCCAGGTCATGGCGGCCCGGGTCTCGTGGCCAGCACATACCTGGAGGGCACCTACAGCGAGGTGTATCCCGACATTGGGCTCGATACCGAGGGCCTGGGACGTTTGTGCAAACAGTTCTCATTCCCGGGTGGTATCCCCAGTCATGTTGCTCCTGAGACGCCGGGATCCATTCATGAGGGCGGCGAACTGGGGTATTCGCTGTCGCATGCCTTTGGTGCGGCTTTTGACAACCCGGATCTGCTGGTGGCGTGCGTCGTCGGGGACGGGGAGGCCGAAACCGGGCCGTTGGCGGCCAGCTGGCAGTCGAACAAGTTCCTCGACCCGGTCCATGACGGTGCGGTGCTGCCGATCCTGCACCTGAACGGCTACAAGATCGCCGGACCCACGGTGCTGGCGCGCATCCCGCACGAGGAGCTCGAGCAGCTCCTCTCCGGCTACGGCTACGCGCCGCGCTTCGTGGAGGGCGACGAACCCCTCGAGATGCACCAGCGGATGGCGGCCGT
>JANYHQ010000434.1 GCA_025358985.1 Acidimicrobiales bacterium | reverse complement strand
GCAAGGGTCAGACGCCAACCCCGAACGGGGCCTACTACATCACCGAGCTGTTGAAGCCTCCAACCCCCGGGAGCATTTATGGCACGTACGCTTACGGGTTGTCGGGGTTTTCCGAGGTTCTCAAACGCTTCGGTGGAGGCGATGGTCAGGTAGGTATCCATGGTACCAACGACCCCAGCTCCATCGGCAAGGACGTCAGTCACGGATGCATCCGTCTGAACAATGCCGATATCGAGAGGCTGGTGCCAATTCTTCCGTTGGGTACGCCGGTCGAAGTCCGAGCCTGAGCGGTAGACCTGCCGGGTCTGGCGGGGAAGTCAGATAGGCGGCCATCCGAAGCGAGCGAAATACCGTTGCAGGGGCAAAAACAACGCACCCCATCGCCCGCTCACGAACAGCACGCCGACGAACACCATCACGACACCACCGAAGCGTTCGATGGTTTGACCATGCACACGGAGCCACCGCAGCGAACCTTTGCCTCGGTGCATGCCGAGCGCCAAGGCAATGAACGGCAGTCCCAGCCCCAACGAGTACAGCGCCAACAGGATCGCCCCCCACGCCACAGTCTGGGTTGCCGCAGCAGCGGTGAGGATGGTGGCAAGGACTGGGCCGATGCACGGTGCCCATCCCAATGAGAACGCCATACCTACGAAAAATGCCGAGCGAGGCCCGGTAGGGATCCTGGCCATGTCCACGCGTCGTTCACGCGTAAGGAACCCGAGGCGCAGTACGCCCATGTTGACCAGACCGAGAGCGATGATTCCGAGTCCAGAGATCCGGGTCAGCATGCTCACCTGCCGTAAAACGACACTACCGACTACGGCAAAGGATGCGCCGAGGACGGTGAACACAGCCGTGAACCCGGCCACGAACAACACTGCGGCTCGAAGAACCTGGGACCTTGCCTCGCGCGCATCCAGGCCAGCGACCGGGAGTGCTGAGACGTACGACAGATATCCGGGGACAAGGGGAAGGCAGCACGGTGAGCTGAACGACACCGTTCCAGCGATCACCGCAAGGAACGGGAGGATCAACACACGAAACATCAACGACGAAGCGTAGTAGCAGTCGCCGAGCGAATGTAACCGGTCGCGATGTCGCCTTGGGATCGGGTCGTGGCGGCGAGGTCTCCCACCGCTGTACTGCCGTCATCCTTGCTCATACGATCTCCGGTCCTCCCGCTGAGTCGACAGGATCGAGTGTGGGTAGTACGGGAACCCGAAACCGTCAGCAACAACCAGTTACTGCCCAAAACGACACCTCACGCTCATGGCTGGTGGTTTTCGGCCCTATTGGCGGCTTCGATGGATCTGGTTTCCTCCTCGCTGAGCCCCTGCCGACAAAGGATGGTGGCGATCAAGGAGGACTTGGCCTCCACGTAGGTGGCCATGTCCTCGGTGGTACCGGCAATGCTCCGCTTCAGGTTGGCGTACTCCAAGCGCAGATCAGCATCGCCACGAAGCGCGTCCCTGACTGCGATGTGATTCCTCAACGCCAAACTTCCGACGACCACAACATAGGTATTGGTACGCACAAATTCAGTTGGTTCCTGAAACGCCCAACGCTGGGGAATTCCTTGCTCACCGAGTGGCCGGAACCCGATTGTCTCCAATGCTGAACTGGCACCAGCCACATTGACGGCCTCGACGACTATGTCGATGTCGAGCACGGGCTTGGCGGCCAGTCCATGCACGGCGGTGCTGCCGACGTGTTGTATTGAAACAACATCTACCCCGACGAGCGCTTCAGCGTAGATGTCTCGAAGTTCAGCGAATGTCCGTGGCCAACTGTGCTGGTATTCGCTCAACACGATCACGAGATAGTTCTACGGGATTGTCACTGGGGTTGCGAACCCAATCATCAAGTGTGGACGAACGAGAAGTTCACGCTGTCAAAGGGGATGTTTACAGGAAACGGCCCACGTAGATACGTGAGGCGTACCGGCTGGGCGGGCGCACGCCATACTTTAAATACGTGGCACCCAGAAACTGCGGAGCTGAATCGCAGGTGCGCAGTACGACGAAAGTCGTATCGCTTGGTCGACCAGTCGTCCCGGACACTGTGATTGCGGGACCCACCCGCTGCTGTCGAAGGAGGCACTATGAACATCGCTCGCAAAGTCCAAACCGCAGTCACCGTCGCTGCCGCTGCACTCGCCACTACGTTGCTGCTCAGTACTCCGGCCATGGCCGATCGGGGTCG
>JANYHQ010000380.1 GCA_025358985.1 Acidimicrobiales bacterium | reverse complement strand
CTCGTTCTGAGCCCCCCTACGGTTCCTTCGAAACACACGGTGCCGCCCGCAGGACCAGCACCGGGGCCGAGGTCGATGACATGGTCGGCAATGGCGATCGTCTCCGGCTTGTGCTCCACCACGAGCACGGTGTTGCCCTTGTCGCGCAGCTGCAGCAAGAGGTTGTTCATCCGGGCGATGTCGTGGGGGTGTAGCCCAATGGTTGGCTCGTCGAATACGTAGGTGACGTCGGTGAGTGACGATCCAAGGTGGCGAATCATCTTGGTCCGCTGGGACTCCCCGCCCGACAGCGTCCCCGACGCCCGGTCCAGGCTGAGATAGCCAAGACCAATTTCCTCGAACGAAACGAGGGTGTGGTGCAACTTTTCCAGCAACGGAGCCACCGAGGTCTCGCGCAGACGGCCTACCCACTGGGCCAGGTCGCTGATCTGCATGGCGCAGGCGTCGGCAATGCTGATGCCGTCGATCTTCGAAGACCGGGCTGCCTCGCTGAGTCGGGTACCGCCGCAGTCAGGACAAGTGGTGAACGTGATGGCCCGTTCTACGAATGCACGGATGTGGGCCTGCATGGAACCGACGTCCCTTGACAGCATCGACTTTTGGATTTTTGGGATTAGCCCTTCGTAAGTGAGGTTGATGCCGTCGACTTTGATTTTTGTCGGCTCCTTGTGGAGCAGGTCTTTGAGTTCTTTCTTGGTGTACTTACGAATTGGCTTGTCCGGGTCGAAGAAGCTGCAGCCGGTGAAGATGCGGCTGAACCAGCCTTCCATGCTGTAACCGGGGATGGTGAGTGCACCCTCGTTGAGCGATTTGGTGTTGTCGTACAATTGAGTGAGGTCGAAGTCCGTCACAGAGCCCACGCCATCGCATCTCGGGCACATGCCGCCCATGCGACTGAATGTGCGTTTTTCAGTCCTTTTCTCGCCGTCCTTTTCGAACGTGATTGCGCCCGCTCCACTGATGGTTGCGGTGTTGAACGAGAATGCGTTGGGCGAGCCGATATGCGGCTTTCCGAGGCGGCTGAAGAGGATGCGGAGCATGGCGTTGGCATCGGTGGCGGTGCCGACAGTTGAGCGGGTGTTGGCTCCCATCCGCTCTTGGTCCACGATGATGGCCGTCGTGAGCCCTTCGAGTACATCGACGTCAGGTCGCGCCAGCGTCGGCATGAAGCCCTGCACGAAGGTGCTGTAGGTCTCATTGATGAGGCGCTGGGACTCAGCTGCGATTGTGCCGAACACCAGCGAGCTCTTGCCCGATCCCGAGACACCGGTGAACACCGTGAGCCGCCGCTTCGGAATCTCGACGCTGACTTCTCTCAGGTTATTGACGCGCGCACCCTGCACCCGGATCAGATCCCGTCGGTCGGCAACGTGGGCCACAGCTGACTGCGTGGGTGTCCTCGGGGCCTTGGTCATGGTGTCCTACTTCTGTGGCGACGAGAAGGTCACGAAGATGTTCACTTCTTGCTTTTGGACTTGTTGAGAGTGACTGCCGCAAGGATCAAAGTCTTCAATCCCTTCTCGTCGATCTTGTCGTGCTCATGAAAGTCGATGGCTCGCCTTGTGTTGCCCTCAAGACTGGAATTGAAGAGACCTGACGGATCATCCAAAGCCGCCCCTTTGAAAAACGTCATCTTCACCACTTCCTTGTAGGTCTCGCCCGTGCAGATGATTCCGCTGTGCGACCACACGGGTACGCCTCTCCACTTCCATTCCTCGACCACGCCAGGGTCTGCTTCCTGGATGAGGTTGCGCAAACGGCTGAGCTTCTTTCCTCGCCAGTCTGCCAACTCCTTGATTCTGGCGTCGATCAACTGAGAAGCCGTCTCGAGTTCCTGTGGCTCACTCTGACTCATTGCGCGTTACTCCTCCGAATCAAGCTTCGGCGAGAGCAGCGTAATCCTGCTTCACTTTCTTGTACCACCGAAGCCCGGAAATGGGATGTTTCCACCTACCTTTCATTTCCTCCAACGCAGTCTTGTGCGCTTCATCACCACCCGCAACCACCTCCTTCAGATGTTTATCTTGAGCTTTCACGATCTCATCCGCGCTACTTCCGTGGAGCTGAAACTTGCAGGCTCCACCCAACTGCTCACATGTCATTGTTTTCATGGTGTGCTGGTCCTCCACCTGGGTCACTGTATTCATACACTGATGACGTATGCCAGCCTACAAACGTGACAGCAAGCGTCCCGGTCACATTCTGAGGACGGCGTACGTCAACGGACTATGACTGTGTGTGTGAGCAACTTCGAAGCCGAGCGACCACGGCTGACCGCGATCGCAGCTCGGATCCTCGGGTCGGCGAGCGAGGCCGATGATGTGCTGCAAGAGGCATGGCTGCGGTTTTCCCGCACGGATGTCGATGCCATCGAATCGCTGCCGGCCTGGCTGACGAGCGTCGTGACGCGGTTGTGCCTGGACCACTTGCGAAAACGACAAACCAGGGCCTCCACCGAAGCCCAGTCAGTCATCGACTACGCACCCGTCGAACCCGAAGACGATGTCCTGCTTGCCGAACAGGTGAGTGCGGCGATGCAAATCGTTCTCGACGCGCTGGCCCCAGCAGAGCGGGCTGCGTTTGTGCTCCACGACGTGTTCGGATATCCGTTCGAGGAGATCAGCGCGGTCTTGGGCCGCTCGACCACTGCGGTACGTCAACTGGCGAGTCGAGCAAGACGCAAAGCGCAGGGCACTTCAGAGACGGCTGCAGAGCAATCTGCACGGGCGCAGAGCAGCCACGTCGTCGGTGCATTTCTGGCCGCCGCCCGGGGCGGGGAGATAGCCACCATGCTGGCGCTACTGGCGCCCAACGCAGTCATGCGCGCCGATCTGGTTGGTCAGCAAATGGGCACCAATCCGCACTACGACGGCGCCGTGGCTGTGGCTGAGCGCTTCAACGGCGCCAAGGGTGCAGTACCGGTTTCCATCGACGGTGAGCTTGCCGCTGCCTGGATCTCGGCCGGGGTGTTCAAGGTGGCGTTCATGTTTCACGTCGAGGCTGGACTCGTATCCGAGGTCGAGCTCATTGCCGATTCAGAAGTGCTCGCCACCATGGACGTGACTCGGCTGAGCGCACCTAACGACAAGAGCAACACGTTTACAATGTCGTGACACTTCACCGTCGGCACGACCTCCACCAGAATTCGTTCGCTTGGTGGACTGCGTTTCGTCCAGCATGGGTGATGACCCTGATTGACGAATGGCCGCTGTTCGGTCTTGGCCTTGTCACGCCAATGCTGACGTTGCGAGTGCCGTCTGACGAGGACCTGGCTCAACTCATCCAACTTGCTCTCGCAGGGATCCATCCGCCCGAGACAATGCCGTTCTCGGTTCCTTGGACCGACCTTCGGCCACCACTGTTCCAGCGGAATTTTCTCCAACATCACTGGCGAGGACGAGCAGACTTTGCCCATGATCGGTTCGACCTGAACTTCGTTGTCATCATCGAAGGGTCGATAGTGGGATCACAGAGTCTGCATCGACGATTGCCGTCGACGACCGTGTCGTTCGAGACTGGATCGTGGCTCGGACGCGTCCACCAGGGCCGCAACGTCGGAAAGGTGATGCGCGCCGCAGTTGTGGCCTTCGCCTTCGACTATCTCCAAGCCGACGTGATCACGAGCAGTGCTTTTATCGACAACATTGCGTCGCAGCGAGTCTCGGTCGCCACTGGCTACCAACTCTTACGTACAGAGATGGTCTCCCGGCGTGGTGTCGATACCGCCCAGTTGCACTACGAGCTGCGACGTGACCAATGGGAGCGCACCGGCATTTGCGAACTCATTGAGGTCACCGGCTGGCCCGCATGTCAGTCAATGTTCTCTCCGTAGCCTTTTACCTTGTAGTCAAGGACTCAACTACGTCGGCACCAAGTTGTTTGATCGCCAAGTCGAATGTCGCAAGACGGGCCCCGTGATGTCGAGCCATGCCGATCAAATGAGCGTCGGTCACCTGGCGGTGTCCGACCAGTTGCTCGTGCGGCACGAGAGGGTTTCCAACAAAGCCGCGGTCATCGGAAAGAAATCGGTGGCTGCCAAGCTCAACTAGTCGACCGAGTACCGCCGCCGCCTCTTGGACACTCACCGCATCGCGTAGGACCGCCGGGTTCGATGACACTCGGACGAACCCAGACTGCGTAACTCCACATGTGGCCAAGTGGTTGGTTGCCGCAGTGATCTGGCGGGCAAACCACTCCCGTGCGGCGGCGTGGTGAAGATGCTGCTCCCAAATGAGGGCAACGAGAACATTGACGTTGAGCAGGAACGTCATTCGTCGTTCAGCGCTCGGCTCACCATGTCGGACGTGATGATCGTTGAGTCGGGCCGGGCGCGAATGACCGGAAGACCATCGATGATCTGGACACTGGACGGGCGCATTCCGGCCCGAGCAAGTTCGGAAATCACCGCACCGATGCTTGCATTGCGGTTCCGAGCAAGCTCCCGGGCGGCGGAGAGCGCATCGTCGTCAAGGTCAAGCGTCGTTCGCACATCGAGATGTTAGAGCATCATGATGTGCGCCGATTGGCCAACACCCGAATGTTCTCGGGCGGGTGCTCAGGCGAGCTGACCCTCAATCGCAGCAATGATCGATGGATCTTGTGGGTTCATCGTGGGTCATCTGGTCAGTCCGACCCGACCGTGATTGACTCGGATTGCACTAGAGGCGGTGCAGTCACTTCTTCCCAAAAGGTCTTGCGAGCATCCCGCTTTTGTTGCTCATCGAGGCTGGCTTCGCTCAGCACATGTTTCGAAACTTCTCTGAGGAGGTGTCCGTCGAGTGGCCCCGGCAGGATTGGTCGGGCGGCGATAACCTCAATGACTTCCGACTCTGATGCACCAGACCGCCACGACCCCACGAACTCTCTCACGGCTGTTCGACAATCGAAACTTGCTGAGTCCGCTTTCGTCGAATGCAGTTGGTCAATTGGATCGACCCGGGTAAGGCTCTGCTTCGCAGCGTCCGTCTCTTGCTCGTCGAGCAC
>JANYHQ010000345.1 GCA_025358985.1 Acidimicrobiales bacterium | reverse complement strand
AGCCCGCCGCCGACCGGGTACTGGCCACCATGGACCCAGCCAAAGCGCTGCCCGATATTGCCAAGGCGGCGGGGTCGGGGAAGTGGATGTTTGGAGCGGTTCGCCATTTGTTGGACAAGACCGCCAGCGGCCGGCGGGTGTTGTCGCTGATCGACAAGTACGGGTTGACGGTGGCCTACGACGCCAAGGGCATGACTCGTTACGAACCATCGTTGAAGACGATCTTCGTGGCCGAGAAGTCGTCGACCGACGATGCCATGAACGCAATCGTGCACGAAGTGGAACATGCCGACTGGCACCTGACGGGAAAGTCGGCGTCGAACAGAATCACCACCATCACCCGCGAGGCGTACATACAGGGCATGTGCAGCGAGGAAGCAGCCGCAGAGGCAGCCACCATCAGAAACAAGTTCTCGCTGCAGACCCTCCTTGATCGCAAGGTTATGGCGGCGCCCACCGAGCAGATTTATCGCGATGCCTACATCGCCCAAGCCCAAGCACTGCGCCCGTCCAACATGGCCGAGGCCGAGAAAATCGCCCTCTCGTCGAAGAAGGCCGAAAACGCGCTATTTGCTGCTTTCCACGACGGGACGATCCCCAACGGTATCGACCGCACCACCTACCCCAGCTACTACGGGAGGGGATGGGACCAGGCCAATGGAGTTGCCGCCGCGGCGACGCCCAAACCGTGACAGGTTCACCTACTCGGCGGCGTCGGCCAGAGCTTCGGACAACGCCGGATGCACCAGCATGGACTCGGCGATGTCGCTGACCTTCAACCCGGCGGTGACGGCCAGCGCGATGACGCTGATGAGCTCAGCCGCATGTCGGCCTACGATGGAGCCACCCAGCACCACTCCGGTGAGGGGGTCGCTGACGATCTTGATGAACCCGCGAGGGTCGTTGTTGATGAGGGCCTTGGCGCTGGCACTGAACGGCACTTTGGTGACCCGGATCTTGCGTCCCAAAGCAAAGGCGTCAGCTTCGGCCAAACCCACATCGGCGATCTCGGGCTCGGTGAAGATGGCACTGGCGGCCTTGTCGTAGTCCAGATGGCGGTGCTCACGGGTATGGAGGCCCATCACATGTTCGGCCACTTTGCGGCCCTGCATGGATGCCACCGACGCCAACGGCAGCTTGCCGCTGACGTCACCAGCGGCATAGATGTGGGCCACATTGGTGACGCAGTGCTGGTTGATGCTGATGTATCCGCCCGGGTCCATGTCCACGCCCAGTTCCGCCAATCCAAGGTTCTCCGTATTGGGCATGGAGCCAATGGCCAACACACCGTGGCTGGCCCGCACCACCCGACCGTCGTCGCAGCTGACCACCACTCCCCCGGTGTCGGGATCGCGTTCGATGGACTCGGCACGCGCCCCCTTCAGCAGCCGCACGCCGCGCTTGAGAAAATCCTCTTCGAGTGCCGCCGCCACTTCGGCATCCTTTTGCGGCAGCACCTGTTGGCGGCTCACCACCAGTGTGACTTGGGAACCCAGCGACGAAAACATATGTACGAACTCCACCCCGGTGACCCCTGATCCGATCACCACCAGATGGGTGGGAATCTCCTTGGGCGGATAGCAGTCGCGTGTGGTGAGAATGCGGTCCCCGTCCACCGTGCACCATTGTGGGATGCGGGGTCGACTGCCGGTGGAGATGAGGATGGCATCGGCCGAGAGCTCTATTTCGCCGTCGACGGTGTCGGCCATCACGGTGTGGAGACCAGTGAGGCGGGCGGTGCCACGCAGGATCTTGATGCCCTGGCTCTGCAATTGGCTGGTGAATCCGGTGTGTAGCCGTCCGGTGATGGCCTCGATACGCTCAGCCAGTCCGTCTCGGTCGATTTCGGGCTTGATTTCTTCTAGGCCCATGCCCTCCAGGCGGCGGGCGAAACTCATGGCGCCACCAGTGGCGATCATGGTCTTGGAGGGGATGCAGTCCCACAAGTTGGCGGCCCCTCCCACCACGTCACGCTCGATCACCGTAACCGTGGCACCCAGCCGGGCCGCATGAGTGGCCGCTTGGTGGCCGGCTGGCCCGCCGCCGATGATGACGAACTTCACTGACATGTCCTGATGTTACGTGGACCTCAGCGCCATAGCGCCCTACTGTTCGCCTATGGACTCCAGCATCATGATTGCGGGCATCCGACGCCACACCGAGCAACTGGCATCTGACGCAGCAGACAACCTCGATGCGCCGATCGAACACTGTCCGGGATGGGCAGTGGTGGACGTGGTGACTCACCTTGGTGAGGTGCAGGGCTTCTGGGCCGGCGTCGTAGAGCATCGGTCAACTGAACAACCGAGTCGTGACAACTCGAGGTCGGGTGTGGCACCCCACGAGGCGGTGGCGTGGCTGCGCCACCAGTCCTCTCGGCTGACCTCAGCCCTTGATACGTGCGCAGATGATGTGGCGCTGTGGACCTGGTGGCCCCCTGCGCAGCACGCTGGGTTCATCAAGCGCAGACAGCTCAACGAGTCAGCGGTTCATGGTTGGGATGTGCGCAACGCCCTCGGCCAACCGGATCCGATCGACGAGGAAACCTCACGGATCGGGCTACAGGAGTTCGTGGAGGTGATGGCCGTTGATCTGCAGCCAGCCAAGCCGAGACCGCCACAGGTAGAGCTTCGAGTGGTCGACGGGTTGTGGCGCGACCTCCTCTTCGACCCTTCGGCAACAACCAGCGTTTCGCTGCTGTTGGAGGGCTCCGCATCCGATCTTTTGTTGTCAGTGTGGGGTCGACGCGTCATTGACGATCCGGCTATTGCCGCGGCCATCGACACGATCGATCTCAGCTGACAACGGCGTCTGGTGCCTTCACACCAGAGCAGGGGTCAGCAAATCGTGCAGTATCGACAAGAGGGGCACGGCCAGATACGTGGCCCACAGGGCCTCGACATGGGCATCGTCGATAAGCGCCACTTCGATGACTCTCCGAGCAGAGACCAAGTCAGCGTGACCAAGGGCCCAACCGGTGCCGGCCTTGGTCACCAGGCCGAGATGTTCGAGCTCAATCAATGACGCGTCGAGGGTACCGGGGGCAGGGATGAGGTGATTTGCAGAATCATGTGTACTCATACGATCATGTTGACGCACAAAGTAGGCTGAATGGTGGTTTCCCTGTTGAGCCAAACCTCACCATGCCCCTCCTGTCCCCAGGTGTGGCGCATAACGCGCGACTGTGGCGCACAGTTGCCGGGTACCCGCCACAGCCGCGCGCAATCGCCACAACGGTCCCGCCTTGCCCCGTCATCGGCCATGTCACGGATCGGCTATTTCGAAAGGACGGCAAAGTCGAGGAATCGTGGCGCACCCGGTTCGGGCTCGACTCGAGCACCATTGGCCGTGTAGCTGATTGCGTGGTACCAGCCAGCCAGCATCAAGAGGTCGAGAAGCTGTTCATCTCCGAAGTGTTGACGGAGGCGAAACCACAAGTCGTCCGTGAGATCAGCGCAGTCGTGAAGTGAGTCGGCTGCTTCGATGAGCAGACGATCCCGTTCTTCGGGCCAGCAAGGATCCCCCGCGTTGCCGTGGGTTATTGAGGTGACTTGCTCGCTGGTGAGCTCAACACGGTCTGCGAAGAACGCGATGTGAATGCCCCACTCGTACTCGCAGCGACAGCGCGCGCATGTGCGGTCGATGATGATTTCGCGATCGCGCATGGTTATCGACAGCCGTTTGCTGAGTTCGTAACCGCCCCACGGTCCCATGGCAGTGGCCATGGAAAGGTTACGTACAAACGTCCGGAAGAGCGCGATCGGCGGCACACCGGGAGGCATCATTGCTTCAAGCCGTTGTGCTACCTCGGGAGAGTACGGCGGGAGTGCGGGTTCGATACGGGCCATGGTTCCTCCACGCAGACTCTGTTTCGGAAATCGAAACAGTCAACTACTGTATCGTTTCTGAATCAGAAACGTCAACCTGAAATTCGAGGAGCCATGCAATGAACGCCCGGTCATCGCCGAGACCCGGAGGCGCAGTTCGAGGATCGACGACCGGCCGTCCGGTGATGGCCGCCATGGACCTCCTCGGTCGTCGGTGGGCGCTCCGCGTGATGTGGGAGCTCAACGGCGGGCCGCTTGGTGCCCGTGCGTTACTCGCACGTTGCGAAGGTCTGTCTTCGAGTGTTCTGTACGAACGACTACGAGAACTCGAAACGGCTGCGTTGGTATTGCAAGATGACAGTGGCGCCTATGCATTGACCGATCTCGGACTCGCACTTGGTGCTGCGCTTCAACCGCTCGATTCGTGGTCCCGACGTTGGTCCCGAACACTAAACGGCCGACCTCAACTCTGATCGCACGGGTTTCAACTCGCTCAGGTGTGGCGTCTAGCGCGCGACTGTGGTGCACAGTTGGTGGGTACCCGCCACAGCCGCGCGTAATCCGCCACAGCTGACTTGGTGCCCGCTACGAGAACGTGTCAACCACCCATTTGGTGACGTGCTCGCGGATCCAGTCCGACGCGCCCTGCTCGCGCAGCAGATGACCGGCGCCGGGCAGGATCTCCAGGCGACCCCGGCCCCCGGCCAACTCCCGCACCGCTTCGCTGGACCAGGCCGGGAGAATTTCGTCGGCGTCACCATGCACCAGCAACAACGGCCTGTCGCCTAGCCCCGCGGCCCGCTCACATCCGGCCGACTGGGTGGCCAAAGTACAGACCCCGATGGTCTGCGCGCTTATGGGTGAGGGAGGCAGTGCTGCCCCGATGGCCACCGCCCCGCCAAACGAGTGGCCCATGGTGATGAACCGCTCGGCTCCGGACCGTTCCGCCAACATGCCCGCAGCGATGGTGTCGGCCACACAGGCATCCAAATCGTTGGGGCGCCGGTACGAGATACGCACCGTACCTATCCCCTGCGCCGCCAAAGTGTCGCCCAGGTACTGGTAATACCCATCGGCTGGGCCCAGCAGTCCACCCATGGCACCGCCCACTGCCAACACCGCTCGCTCGGCGTTTTCTGGGCCATGCCACAACATGGTCACCAGCCCGCTGGACGTGTAGATCTCCACGTGACGCAATGACGCCGTGACGTCCACCGCCTGCACCGCCAGCACCCGCAATGGACCGATGTTCACGCCCCGAAGGGTAGGCCAGAAGCTGGAATAGTAGATTTTCTGAGGAACTACTAGGAGATTTTCCGGCACGTCACTCGGAGATTTTCACGAAGCTCCATAGGACATATGCAGCTGCTCCCGCTCGAATTTTGCGGCAGACTTCGGTATGGCCGGGTACTCGGGCACACCGCTGTCCACCAAGCTAGGCATCAAGGACCATTCGGTGGTGCAGGTGCTCGGCGAACTTCTCCCCATTGGCCTCCCTGTGCACCCCACACCGGGCGCAACACCACCGTTCGACGTTTTACTGGCATTCGTCACACGGGCCCCGCAACTCCGTGATGGGATCGAACGTTGGGGTGCCGACATCGCCCGCAACGGCGGACTGTGGATCTGCTGGCCGAAGAAGACGGCCCGCACGGTGATCCCGTCGGACATGAGTGAAGACGTCATTCGTGCGGTGGTGCTCCCGCTGGGACTGGTCGACAACAAGGTCTGCGCCGTTGATGAGCTGTGGAGCGGCCTGCGGGTGGTGTGGCGCAAGGAAGTGCGCTGACCGCCGCTCACCCATCAGCCACGATGGCACCAATCGATTGACGCAGACGCTCTGCCACGTCATTCACCGACTGATGCAGGCCGCTGCGCACCACGAAGCGTCCGCTCACCATCACCGCGTCCACATCGCGTGGACCACCTGCATACAGCACCGATTCCAATACATGCGACGGTGCCGCGCCGGCCAACTGCACGCCATCGAGTCGCACACACACCAGGTCGGACAGCGCACCCTCACCCAACCGACCACCATCGGGCCATCCCAGTGCCGCCATTGCATTGGCGGAACCGGCCTCCAGCAGCTGCGCCGCACCAAAATTGCCCCGCCCACCACTGGACAATCGCTCATTGAGTTCCATCGCCCGCAACTCCTCGAATGGGTCCAGTACGGCGTGGGAATCCGATCCGACACAGAGACGCGCGCCAGCGTCTCGTAATGTCACCGACGGACCGATACCGTCGGCCAGGTCGCGTTCGGTGGAAGGACAAAAGCACACAAACGCCGAAGCCGATCCGTATGCGCGCACATCATCATCGGCGAGGTGGGTGGCGTGGACCGCACAGAACCCACCGGCACTGCGCAACGCCCCTGCCGTGTCCAGCACCGAAGTCGGAGTGGCGCCATATGCATCCATACATTGCTGGTTCTCCAGTGGCTGCTCACTGACATGGGCATGGAGGGGAACACGTCGCTGCGATGCCCACGCCGCCACCACCGCAGCCTCAGCGGGGGACACAGCCCGAACGGAATGAATGGCCGCTCCCACGCGCACCAGCGGATTGCTTCCCACCGCATCGACCAACCCGGAAACCCTGGTGACCCAGGCCTCCACCGAAGCATCGGAGAAACGCAACTGCAACGCCTCCAGTGACTGGCCGATGCCACCGTGCAGGTAGCACGTGTCCAACAATGTGAGTCTGATACCGGCCACCTGCGCCGCATCAATCAGGGCCAACTCCATCTCGTGTGCTTGCGCATACGGCGACCCATCGAGCTGATGGTGTACGTAGTGGAACTCGCCCACCGTGGTGTATCCGGCCATCACCATCTCCGCAAAAACGCCAATAGCCAATTGGTGATACAGCGCTGGCGTGAGCCGAGCGGCGGCGGCATACATCTGTTCACGCCATGTCCAAAACGACCCCTCGCCCACCTGGGTCCGTCCCCGCAGCACTCGATGGAAGCAATGCGAGTGCGCATTGGCGATACCCGGCAACGTGAGCCCGGTGAGTATCTCGCTCCCCGCTGGTGGCGCCGCCACGCCGGTGCGTACCGACGCAATGCGATCACCGTCCACGTGCAACAGCACCCCCGGTGTGGCGATGGGACCGCCCAACCAGGCCATCTCGCACCACACCTGCATACTCACGAACCCACACGCTCCACAAACGCCGTGATGCGCTCGATGAATGCCGCCCGATGCCAACGCTCGAACTGCTCCCAGGTGGTGAGACTGGTGGTGTCGTGGACCCGGTCCAAGAACAACTTGCCGTCCAAATGGTCGCACTCGTGTTGGAACGTACCTGCGGTGAGACCACGCTTCACCTCATCGTGAGCCACCCCGTGGCGATCCAGATATCGCACTCGTATGTTCACATTGCGCATCACATTGCCGCGCAGATTGGGTACCGACAGACACCCCTCGTTGATCTCCACCAGTTCATCGTCGAGCATCTCGATCACCGGGTTCACCACCACCGTCAACGGAATCTGTGGTTTGTAGGGGTACCTAGGGTTGTGGTTGACCTCGATGATGGTGATACGTACGGACTCATGCACCTGATTGGCGGCAATGCCGGCCCCGTTGGCATCTCGCATGGTGTCGACGAGGTCATCGATCAGTTGCTGGATCTCCGGCGACGCCAACTCCTCGGCCGACACCACTCGGGTGGGCTGACGCAGCACCGGATGACCAACGGTGGCAATGGTGCGAACCGTCATGATTCTCAATTCTCCCTCATCGGTATACGAACGCTGCGCTCGGCTGCAACTTCATCGGCCCGCTCGTAACCAGCGTCCACATGGCGGATGACCCCCATGCCGGGATCGTTGCTGAGTACCCGCGCCAACTTCTCGCCCGCCAGTGCGCTGCCATCAGCCACGCTCACCTGACCAGCGTGGATGGAACGACCCATGCCCACCCCGCCCCCGTGATGGATGGATACCCAGGACGCCCCACTGGCCACGTTCACCATGGCGTTGAGCAGCGGCCAGTCTGCCACTGCGTCGCTGGTGTCGAGCATGGCTTCTGTTTCGCGGTACGGCGATGCCACCGATCCGCAGTCGAGATGGTCGCGACCAATGACGATAGGCGCGCTTATTTCTCCGTTGGCCACCAGTTCATTGAACCGCACACCGGCCACGTCGCGCTCGCCGTATCCCAACCAGCAGATACGCGCCGGCAACCCCTGAAACGCCACCTTGTCCTGGGCTTGGCGAATCCATCGGTGCAACGGATCATTGTCGGGAAACAGTTCCAGAATGGCCTTGTCGGTGCGCGCAATGTCAGCCGGATCACCCGATAGCGCCACCCAGCGGAACGGACCCTTGCCCTCACAGAACAGCGGACGAATGTACGCGGGTACAAACCCCGGGTAGCTCATGGCCTCCGCGTACCCTCCTTCGATGGCCTCGGCCCGCAACGAGTTGCCGTAGTCGAACACTTCCGAACCCTTCTTCTGAAAGCCCACCATGGCTTCCACCTGGGCCACGATGGACGCACGGGCCCGGCGGATGTAGCCCTCGGTGTCGCGCTGGCGGAGTTCGTCGGCCTCAGCCATGGTCATACCTGATGGGATGTAGTTGAGCGGGTCGTGAGCCGACGTTTGGTCGGTGACCACGTCGATCTGCATGTCCGAAGCCAGCAGCTTGGGATAGATGTCAGCGGCGTTGCCCACCACCCCAATGGATAACGGACGGCCATCATCACGGGCCTGCTCGGCCAGACGCATGGCCTCGTCCACATCGCGGGCCACCGTGTCGAGATAGCGGGTGTGGATACGGCGCTCGATACGCGACGGGTCGATGTCGGGGCAGATGACCACGCCGCCGTTCATGGTCACCGCCAACGGTTGGGCGCCACCCATACCCCCCATTCCGGCCGTGAGGGTGATGGTGCCCTGCAGGGTGCCGCCGAATCGCTTGGCCGCCACTGCTGCGAATGTCTCATAGGTGCCCTGCAAGATGCCCTGAGTACCGATGTAGATCCATGACCCGGCGGTCATCTGCCCGTACATCATGAGTCCCAATGCATCAAGCCGGCGGAACTCGCTCCATGTGGCCCACTCCCCCACCAGGTTGGAGTTGGCAATCATCACCCGGGGCGCCCACTCGTGGGTACGCATCACTCCTACCGGTTTGCCCGATTGCACCAGCAACGTCTCTTCGTTCTTGAGGGTAGTAAGTGTACGAAGTATTGCTTCAAAGCTGGGCCAGTTGCGGGCCGCCTTGCCGTAGCCGCCGTACACCACCAACTCCTCGGGGTGCTCGGCCACCTCCGGGTCCAAATTGT
>JANYHQ010000545.1 GCA_025358985.1 Acidimicrobiales bacterium | reverse complement strand
GACCCAGTGAACGACACCATGTCGACATCAGGATGCGCCGCTCAACGCAATAGTGTTTGCCGAAGTGATGCATGCCGCCGGGGTTCCGGCGGGCGTGTTCAATCTGGTCAACGGCGATGGCCCAACGGTGGGCGCTGCTCTGTCGTCGCATCCTGATGTCGACATGGTGTCGTTCACTGGGTCAACGCGTGCTGGCATCGAAGTGGCCCGTAACGCCGCGCCGACGGTGAAGCGGGTGGCCCAAGAGCTCGGCGGTAAGTCGGCGAACATCATCCTCGACGACGCTGACTTCGAGGCCGTCATCACCCGTGACGTTGGCCGCCTGTGCGTCAACTCGGGCCAGTCGTGTAATGCCGGCACCCGCATGCTGGTCCCGGCGTCGCGTATGGCCGAGGCTGCTGCGATTGCTGGAAGGGCCGCCGAGAAACTGGTGGTTGGTGACCCGAAGGCCGAAGGCACCGCCATAGGGCCTGTCGTTTCGGAGTTGCAGTTCAACAAGATCCAAGGCCTCATCCAAAAGGGCATCGACGAGGGTGCAACGTTGATAGCCGGTGGAATTGGTCGCCCCGATGGGCTCGAGCGGGGGTACTTCGTGCGGCCAACGGTGTTCGCCGACGTCACCAACGACATGACCATCGCCCGTGAGGAGATCTTCGGACCGGTGCTGTCGATCATTGGCTACAACGACGATGACGATGCCGTTCGCATCGCCAATGACACTGTGTATGGATTGGCTGGCTACGTGTCCACCAACGACGTCGAGCGTGGCCGCGCCGTGGCTCGTCGTATCCGGTCCGGCAATGTGCATCTCAATGGTGCCGGCACGGACAGCAACGCGCTGTTCGGTGGCTACAAGCAGTCGGGCAACGGCCGGGAGTTCGGCAAGCACGGCATCATGGAGTTTCTCGAGTCCAAGGCCATTCTCGGCTATCACGCCAAGGTGTAACAAGTAGCCAAGTCGTGTTGCTTATTCGGCCCAGGCCTTCACCTGTTCGTAGATCTTCAGCGGATCCTCGCCGACCACGTTGATGTTGAGGTAACTGACCCCAACCTCTTTGTATACGGCAATACGTTCGCGTACGAACCCGGGGTCGCCCGCCAAGGTGGCCATGTCCAGGTATTCGTCGGGCACCTTGGAAATCGCTTCGGCCCGCTTCCCTGACAGGAACAGGTCCTGGATCTCCTTGGCTTCGTCGACCCATCCGTACCGGCAGAACAGTTCGTTGTAGAAGTTCTTTTCGCGCGCACCCATGCCGCCAACGTAAAAGCCGACGTTGGCGCGGGTTGCCTCACGCGCCTCGGTCACCTCGGGGCCGGAGCCGAGCGCAACGGTGCCGCCAGCCATGATCTGAAGCGGGCCTAGATCGCTGCTTCGCTTCGCTGCCCCAGCACGCAGCGACTCGCCCCACACCTGATCGAAACGGTCGGGCACGAAATGAATTGGCTGCCAGCCGTTGGCCACCTCGGCGGCCAGTTCCACGTTCTTCGGACCAATGGCGGCGATCCAGATCGGGATGTCGGCGCGCAGCGGTGTGGCCATCAGTTTCAGCGGCTTGCCCAATCCGGTTCCCTGGCCTGCGGGCAGTGGTAGCTGGATGACAGCGCCGTCGTGTACCAGGGGGTTACGCGTCCAAACCTTGCGGCAGATCTCGATCACTTCGCGGGTTCGTTGAATTGGTTTGTCGAACGCCAGCCCATGCCAGCCCTCGATGACCTGCGGACCCGACGTGCCCAGGCCCAGATGGAAGCGCCCACCAGACAGCGAGTCGATAGTCGCTGCGGTCTGGGCGATCAGCGCCGGCGTGCGCGAATACACGGTGATGATTCCGGTCATCAGCTCCAGCGTTGTAGTGGTTGCCGCCAGGTAGGCCAGCGATGAGACCAGATCGAAGCCGTAGATCTCTCCCGACCACACCAGGTCGACGCCGGCCGACTCCAGGTCCTTGGCCCTTCGCGCATACGCAACCGGGTCGCCGTCGTAGCCAAGGGTGGTAGAGATCTTCATGGGGCCGATCTTGTGGCGTCGATAGCGCTGCTGTCGAACCGAGTGGGAGGCGTTCGACGGGATCTACCCGATCTGCCGATCGCAGGGTTGTTGGGCCCAGGCGGTTCGTGCCGAGCAACTAACGTTGATACATCGCTCCGCCAGATAAACCCCGAACCGACAAGTTTCGATCCGAAAAGTTGCGTAAGCGCATTGTTGAGGCGGGGGAATCGACCCGTCGCCACGCCGAGCGGTTGGCCACGGAACGCTTCAGTGTGACCCTGAAGCCGGCGCGAACGGGTGCGCCGCGGCCACTGTCTGATATTCAGGCTGAGCTAGGTTCGTTGGTCGGTCTGGGGTCGGTGAAGGAGCAGGTCCGTACGCTGCTTGCCTATCTTCAGGTGGCATCGCGGCGGCGCACACACGGGCTCACGGAGGTTGCGATCAGCCAACATCTGGTGTTCCTGGGCAACCCCGGTACGGGAAAAACGACCGTGGCACGCCTGCTGGCCGAAGCCTACGGGGCCATGGGCCTATTGAAGCGCGGCCATCTGGTGGAGGTGGATCGTGCGGGACTCGTGGGGCAGTACGTGGGGCACACCGCAGCCAAGACGAACCGGGTGGTGAAGCAGGCACTTGACGGTGTCCTGTTCATTGATGAGGCCTACGCCCTGGCACCGTCGAATGTGGTTGGCCACGACTTTGGCGCGGAGGCAATCGAGACGCTGCTCAAGCGGATGGAAGACCACCGCGATCGACTGGTGGTCATTACTGCTGGTTATCCGAAACTGATGAACGGATTCCTTAATTCCAATCCCGGTCTTCGTTCGCGTTTTTCCCGCGAGTTGGAGTTTGTCGACTACTCCACGGAGGAACTGGTGGCAATCACCGAGCGGATGGCGGCCAATGGTGAGTTCCAGTTGGGAGTAGGCAGTCACGATGCGCTGGTGTTGGTGCTTGAGTCGATGATTCGCGATGAGCGATTCGGCAATGCGCGGGTATCGCGGAGTCTGTTCGAGCATGCGATCAACAGCCAGGCGTTGCGGCTTACCGCAACAAACGATGTACACCTGCTGGATTCGCGTAGCGTTTCCATCCTCGAAGCAGTGGACTTCATCGACGCAGCCAAACGCATCGCTGCCCAGCATCGTAAGCGGGCAACGTAGCTGCCTTCGCAGAATCGCCGTTGTTGTTCTCTGCGTACCGCCGGGAGGGACGGAGTGTACGAGTACTCCATGCCTCGCGTTACCCTGGTCCCGCACCAGTCGCGGTGCCTACGAGAGGGACCCCAACAAGACCCGAAGTGTGCCCCCTATATCGGCAGCGCTGGGTGGATGCTGATGTGCGGTCAACGCCAGATGGCAGACCGCGGCGAAGATCGCACTGACCATGAGGGCAATTGCCGAAGCCGAATCGTGTTGCCGCAATGCCTTCGACACGTTGATCAAACTTGGTAGGAAACAACTCTCGTCGATCTCGCGGTACCGCTCAGTTCCGAGCACGGCGGGAGCGTCAATCAGGACAATCTGACCTATTTCTCGGTGACTGGCCATACTTATGTACGCGTAGCATCCGTGAAGTAGGGCGTCGAAAGCGCTTGGCCTGTGCGCCGCGTCAGCGGTCGAAGTGACCAACTCGGCTTCGACTTCGGAAAAGACGCCTAAGAAAAGCGACTCTTTGCTTTCGAAGTGGTGATAGACGGCACCATGCGTGACTCCAGCAGTGGTTGCGATTTGATCGACCGATACGTGGTGGAAACCGTCAACCCCGAATCGCTCCCATGCTGCGTCAAGCAACGCACGCCGGGTAACCCTGCGACGTTCTGCTTGCGTGCTCAGTGGTTTTCGCTTCGTTCAATCAGTGCCGCCATGTCGTGGGCTGTTCCTCGATCGGACGATGAACCGTCACGAAGATCGGCGATCACTCCGGCAATATCCTCCACGGACCTGTTCTGTGAAAATTTTGCCTTCCCTTCAATATCAGATTGGTGGAAGAGCACGAGGGCTTCGGAACCGGTCGTGGTCTCGATCCATTGTCGATTGGCGCGTGCGACATGACCATGCAGTGACCCAAGCCCACCCGCAGTAGGCACGTACAGCATGGGCAACGTAGACGCCGTGATGCCGTTCGGCGTTGTCGTTACCAAATGAGCCACGCCAGCGTTGTTCATGGCGTCGATGATTGATTCCAGATCCATGACGAAATGCTTTGGGAGATACATCGTGTGGTTGTTCGTCAGGCGGCCGGGTAGAGCCGGAGGGTGTCGCCGACGGCGATGCGACCAGGCGATGTGACTTCGGCGCAAATACCAAGGCACGCAAAGTTGCCGAATCCGGCGAAGTCCATTTGAGTGAAAGCACGTCGAACGTATCAGAAGGTTGCGTAACGGAACCAAGTACGGTTCAAGGGCG
>JANYHQ010000328.1 GCA_025358985.1 Acidimicrobiales bacterium | reverse complement strand
CGGCGGCCGTTGCCGGTTTGGGCATGGCCTTCCTTGCGGGCATGACGCAGATCCCACATGTAGTCGGTGAGTACTCCGTCTTCGATGAGCACGTTGCGGGTGGTGGCGTGCCCTTCATCGTCGATGGCCGATGTGCCCCATTCCTCGCTGTAGGAGCCGTCGTCCACCACGGTGACACCCTTCGATGCCACCTGCTGGCCTACCCGGTTGCGGAACACACTCGTGTCCTTGAGCACCAGGTCGGCCTCCAGACCGTGACCGCAGGCCTCGTGGAACATGGTGCCGCCGGCACCCTTCTCCAACACCACCGTGACCGATCCAGACGGTGCCGGGCGGGCATTGAGCTTGGTAAGCGCCCGCCGCGCTGCATTGGCAGCCAGGGCCTCCACATCCACTCGCTCGAACAATTCCCAGCCAATGGTCTTGGCAGCCACGTCGTAACCCATCTGCATCCCGGTATCGCCGAGGGCCACCGCTTGCACCATGAGCCGCGTACGCAATTGCTCGTCTTCGGCCCAGATGCCGTCAGAGTTGGCCACCAGAATCCGGCGGCGACTGTCGCCGTAGCCCACGGTGACGGAGCGGATGGCATTGCCCGCAGCCCGGGCGGCGGCATCGGCGCGTTGCAGCAGTTCCACCTTGCGAGACTTGGCCACGTCGATGGACGGGATCCGCACCTGATGAGGCTTGATGGTGTTGACCTTCGACAAGCTGATGGTGCGTACTCCCCCACCCCCACTGCGCGCCGCCGCCGACGCTGCCTGGGCGGCCGCCATCAAGCCAGCCTCGCTGATGTCAGCGGTATGGGCGAAACCGGTGGTGTCGCCGGCAATGACCCGGATACCGGCACCGCGTTCAGACCCACTGGTGAGCTCCTCCACCCGACCGTCGTCGAACAACGCCGAGGAATTGGCCCGATCCTCGGCGAAGACCTCGGCAAAATCGCCGCCGGTGCGCAGCGCGGAGCCCAGCACCCGCTGGAGGACGTCGGTATCGATCAGCTGACTCATTGGGGGGATCCTCTCGGGGTGGCGCACGGACCACGCACGTATCTGTCGGTGCGAAGTTACCGGTGCCTGAGGGCAATGCGGTGGCGTCCGGGTCGTTAGTCTCCAGGGATGGATGACCGGGGAGGCACTCGGCTACCGATGACAGCGCCCGGAATCCACCCGGAATTCGACCCACGAGCTCCCCATACCGCCGGTCGACGTCTGCGTTGGTGGCTGGAGATGATCTACATCGGCGCCTTCTATGCCGTGTATACCCTCATCCGTAACACGCAAGGATCAGCTCGGGTGGGGGTCACTCACGCTTTCAACAACGCCCGTCGGCTGATGCAGGTGGAGCGCCTGACGGGCATGTTCCACGAGGAGAGCGTGCAGGAAGCATTCCTGCCGTACCGGCGCTTCATTTCGTTCTGGAATGTGTATTACGGCACATTCCATTTTGTGGTGACTTTGGTGGCGCTGGTGTGGTGTTATCGGACCCTACCGGCCCGCTATCCGCGGATGCGCAACGCCCTGTTGGCCACCACTGGACTGGCCCTGGTGGGATTCGCCACGTTCCCGCTGATGCCGCCACGGCTGTTGCCCCCCGGATACGGATTTGTGGACACCTTGGCCCACTACGGCGGGTTGTGGTCGTTTGACTCAGGAGCCATTTCCAAGATCTCCAACCAGTACGCCGCCATGCCCAGCCTGCACTTCGGGTGGTCGGCATGGTGTGCGGTGACCCTGTGGCCATGGGCTCGGACCACCCCTCGCAAACTGCTGCTGTTGGCCTATCCGCTGGCCACCACGTTCGCCATCGTGGTCACCGGCAACCATTACGTGTTGGACGCCGCCGGTGGCGCCGTGGTGTTGGCGCTGGGCTTCTCCATTGCCCTGTCCATCGCCCGCTTCGGCATCGTGGATCGGGCCAAACAATTGGCGTTCCGGCCGGAGCGCCGAGAGTAGGGGAGGCCGGGCGAGCACCGAAGCAAAGCGGAGAAGCGCAGCCCCAGTGTCACGGCCGGAGCGCGACCGTAGGGAGTAGCGGAGGTCAGAAAATTGAGTAGCCGCCGTCGATGAGATGGACCTCGCCAGTGTGAAATCGGGTGGATGGGGAGGCGAGATATACAGCAATTGGACCGAAATCAGCGGGTGTGCCCCACCGCCTCACCGGCATACGGGGCAGCACGGCATTGGCGAACTTGTCCCACCCAAAGGTCTGTTCCGTCATCGGGGTTTCGATCCAGCCTGGCAGTAGGGCATTGGCAGTGATGCCGTGACGGGCGAACTCCACCGCGCAGGCCCTCATCATCGAGATCACACCGCCCTTGGTGGCGGCATAGTGCTGGCCCTTGGCTTGGCCTTGGATGGCCGCCAGGCTGGCGGTGACCACTAGCGAGCCGCCCTCACCTCGTGCCACCATGTGCCGGGCGGCGGCCCGCAATGTGTAGAACACCCCATCCAGGTTCACCCGCAGCACCCGGTGCCATTCATCGGACGTCATCTCCAAAAAGCTCTTGGCCGCCCCGCCTACTCCGGAGTTGGCAAAGCATGCGTCAACTTTGCCCAAGGCCTCCACAGTGGCGGCGAACGCTGCTTCCACCTCCGCCTCTTCCCCCACATCGCACTTGAATGTGGCCACCCGAACGCCGTATGGTGCCAAATGTTCGGCCGCTGCCGCGTTCTTGGTTTCGTTGGTACCCCAGATGGCGATGTCGGAACCGGCCTGGGCCAGGCCCTCAGCACATCCCAGTCCAATACCGGAGTTACCGCCGGTGATGAGGGCCACTCTCCCTGTGAGGTCGAATGGGTTGGTACTGGCGGGCACCGATGGGGGGCTCGTGCGAGGCTTGTCGGTCACGGGGTGGACCCTATCTAGGTGCCGCTCACTTCACCGGCCTCGCCAATTCGGCCGCTTCGGGACATTCCCAAGCAACAACCGGTCCGACGACCACCGGCCCTCGGGGGCCATCACCAATTGACACAGCGCCACCAGGGCCACGTCGTAGTTCACCCGCCATCCGGCGTAGTCAGCCCATGCCTGATCCACATCAGCCACCAATGGAACCTCAGCGGCTCGGAGTTGCTCGAACATGTCGTCGAACTCGGCCCGGGTGACACTGATGGGATCGGTGGGTTGCGGATCGTGATCCACCGGGAACTTGAAGTAGTCGGTCAAGCGGCGCAATGCCAGGAACCCGCTACGCAGACACAGTGAGGCGCGGGCGGACCGGCCGATGTCCACACACGACAGATAGATGGCTGCAGTGTCGAGCACACAGCCCGCCGCGGTGATCCAAGAACGGTCAGCGCGTGGCGAACGGAAGTACACGAGGGCGGGCACCGAGGAATGGCTCTCCTCCACATCCACGAACCATTCCTCCCATCGGGCAAATAGGTCGTCGTCCATCTGGTCCAACCCCGAGATCCGTTGGTAGCGAATCAATGACTCAGATGGCGTGGGTGGCACTCCGGCACGCGAATCAAGCATGCCCACCAACTGTTCGCGTCGTTGATACGCCCCGTAGATGGACGGGAGATAGGAGATCAGCAATGCGGTGAGGGTGAGTCCCAATGCGGCCTGGAAAAACGTCAGCGCAGCCAACGGGACGGGCCGATGGAACACCACACCGAGGGTGAACATCGACGAGCCCGAGGTGAGGAAGGCGTCACGCAAACTGTCCCCAGTGACCGCCCAATAGATCCCTGTGAAACCAACGGTCACACACGTGGTCCACAGGATCGGCAGCAGCACCAGAGTCAGCGGTGCATACAACGCCATTACGCGGTCCCGATCAGCAAACGGTCGAGACGAGCGGGCTCGGAGTCCGAACAACCGGCGCGTGATGAGGAACCACAACCGGGTGATGCGTTGTGATTCGGCCCTCGGAACCACCACCGTTTTCACCGCCGAAACCACGGTGGCTCCAGCGATGCTTGCACCGAGGACCGCCGCCACCAATTTGGCTCCCCTCAACATCACGTCCCTCATGTCCACGCCAGCCGCCAGGGTAAAGGTCAACACGTTCGGATCATGTCACGCCGCTCGTAAGCTGTGGCGAAGTGAGTGTGTCAGCCGCAGAAATCTCCAAGGTCCGCAGCCGCCGCCTGCCCGCCAGCGATTTGGGTATGGGCGTGGCCGGCATCCTGGCCGCCGTCCTGCTTCTGTCATTGGGCTCCACCATGGTGAAGTCGTCCGGCTCACCCGGGCCGGTGGTGGCGTTCTGGCGTCTGTTCACCGGGGCAGTGCTGTGGCAGGTGCTGGTGGCCTGGCGAGCTCGAAGCGGACACCCCCGTATGAACGCCGTGGCCTGGAAGGCCACATTGGTCCCTGGTGTGCTGTTCGGTATCAACCTCTCGCTGTTCTTCTCCGCTGCCACTCGCGCCCCCATCGCCCATGTGGAGTTCATTGGCTCGTTGGCGCCGCTCATCATCGTGCCGTTTGCCACCATCCGTTTGGGCGAACGGGTGTCACGGCGCACCGTGGGACTGGCGGTGATAGCGCTGTTAGGTATCGCCTTGATACTGCTCACCGCCTCGGGCAGTACCAAGACCAACGTCACCGGCGATCTCCTCACGCTCGGTGCCATGGGTACGTGGTGTTTGTATCTGGTACGCAGCCGCAGCGTTCGCACGTCGGTACCCACCACCCTGTTCATGACCGGCATGTCGGCCTATGCCGCCGCCACTGTGCTGCCGGTAGCGCTATGGGTGGGACGTGGCGGCCGCCCTGGTATCACCGATGTTTCGGCCAAGGGAGTACTACTCATTGCCACCATGGCCGTCAGTAGCGGATTGGTGGCTCACGGTGTCATTGCCTGGGCTCAGCAGCGGGTACCGGTGAGCACCATCTCCATCCTTCAATTGGCCCAACCCGGTTTGGGCACGTTCTGGGCG
>JANYHQ010000321.1 GCA_025358985.1 Acidimicrobiales bacterium | reverse complement strand
GGCCAACGGTGCCATCGGTTCCGAGATCGTCACGAAGGAGATTGCTCCATGAGCGTCACGCTGCTCGACCCCACCTCCGAACTTGAGCCAACGGTGCGCCCGCTCACTCCTCGCCCGCCGTCCCTCGACGGCATGGTCATCGGGCTGCTCGACATCACCAAACCGCGCGGGGACGTGTTCCTCAACCGGGTGGAGGAACTGCTGCACCAGCGCGGCCTGCAGACCCGCCGCTACGCCAAACCCACCTTTACCAAGCCGGCCCCCATCGATCTGCGCCACAAGATCGCCACGGAATGCCAGGCGGTGATCGAAGCACTGGCCGACTGAGGCAGTTGCACGTCGTGCAGTGTGCACGACATCGCTGATCTTGAAGGCCGTGGGCTGGTGGGCGTGTTCGTGGCCTCTGATGTGTTCGTCGATGCCGCCGTTGCCCAGTCGCTGTCGCTGGGCGTGTCGCCTGCTCGTCTGTTTGTGCCCCATCCCATCCAGGACCGTACCGACGACGAGATGCGTACCCTGGCCGATGATGCCGTGGAGTTGCTGGTGGCTCGACTCACCCGGTCTTGCTGAGCGTTGATGCGCGCTGACCGCGGCGCTGATCGGTAGGGTCTATGTCTATGTTCTCCTCCCGCCGCGTCGTTGTCGCGTCGCTGATGTTGGTCGGCGCCCTCGTGGCGGCTGCAGCACCCTCTGCTGTGCTTCCCGGTGTGGCTGGCGCGGCCACCAAGTCCAGCCGATCTACCAAGTCCACCAGTTCCAGTAGATCCAGCAGTTCCAGTAGATCCAGCACGGCAAGCAAACAAGCGGTGCCGGTAAAGGTCACGGCTCGGACGGTGGTTCCCACCACGCTTCCCAAGCCGCGTCGGGCGGGCACACCCATAGTCGGATGGGCCAAGGTCTCGTTGTCGGAATGGCCCGACCCCGGCAATGCCGTCGCCGTGCACCCCACCGGTTCCTCCCTGCTGGTATACGTAGGGCCTGATGACAGTACGGCACCATTGCGTTTCGACGAGGGCAAAACGGTGTTCGGCCGAGTCACGCTGCTGGTCGTGGGCAGTGCACCAGGTTGGTGGAAGGTACTGCTGCCATTGCGACCGAACGACACCGTGGGCTGGGTAAAAGCTGACGCGGTGGAACGCATTGCTGTCAATCAGCGCTTGGTGTTGGAACTCGACACCAACACCCTCACCTTCTATTCGGGAGGCAAAGTGGTGGTTCGCACGCAGGTGGCAGCCGGCACCGGTGGCACCCCTACGCCTACAGGATTGTTCTATGTGAAGGAGATCGTGCCGCAAAAGAACAAGGCGGGCGCGCTGGGGCCAGTGGCGCTTGGCCTCAGCGGATTCTCCACCGTGCTCTACAGCTTTGCTGGCGGTGACGGTGTCATCGGCATCCACGGCACCAGTGCTCCAGGCAAACTCGGACAGAACGTCAGTCATGGCTGTGTCCGGATGCTCAACGAACACATCGTGCTCATCGCCTCCAAGGTGGCGTTAGGGACGCCGGTGGAGATCGTCGATACCGCTGCCGATCTTCCGGTGACCCGGTTCCTGGTGCCCGCCGAGTCTGACCTCACCGGCCCCACCACCACGTCGTCCTCCATACCCGACGCCTCCACCACCACCACCGGCCCGATTACCAACGGCGCCACCACCACCAGCGGCCCCACCACCAGCAGCGTGCCCGCCTCGTAAGCGTGGACGCCACACAGGTTCGTGGACGTCCTGGGGCACTGCCTCACGTCCACAACCCTGCCTCACGTCCACAACCCTGCATCGGAACTCCCACGCAAACTTCGCCGACTGTCGCGCCGACGACGGACTGACTTTTGGGGGAGGGGATCCGTAGGCCTGCCCGCCGTGCAGCGCCTCGGGCGGGATTCCCGAGCGTTGTGTAAGGGCCATTAAGCCGGTCGATTGTCAAGATTTCGGGTATTCCGGTCGCATGTTATCGAGCGGGGTCGTGTTTGGTTTGGTCGATAACCAACCATCGATGCCGCAATCGCCAAGCCTCGCTTCGCCGTCGACAAGCTCCAATATGAGCGAATGGCGATGATTGGTGGAATCCGAACTGCGTGTCACGTGTTGCTTCTGCGCGCCCGTCGTGACTTCCGTAGCCGATCAACTCGTCGCGTGATGCGGAAAACTCCTGTTAGGAGTAAAGCGATGGCACTAACTGTCAAAACGATGTTTGGCCAAATCAGCTCGTTGGGTCGTCGAAGGACCGGAGTGGGTGAGGCTGATTGGATCGTGTCACGAACGGCTGCCCTTCCCAGGTGGGAGGACAGTACATCGTGACCAATCCCTTCTATCGATCGGGTATCGGCTGTTGGGAGCGGATACGGGTCGAACTCGCCCCGGACGAACCGAACGTCCTGAAGGTTGGTCGCGTTTGATTTGACCTGCTCAGGACACAGCGAAATCATCTGGGTGACGGTTTGGCCGAGAGAAGGTCCACTCGCTAGACCGACAGTGGGCCAACCTTCAAGACATCGAATTGACGTTGGAACAACAAAGAGCGTGTTCAACCCGAAAACAGCCATCTGAAGTCCTTGGTCGGACAGCGTGGCACCTGAATTTAACCGTCTTAGCGTTGAGCGAAGGACGTCCTCGTAGCGCTCAGGCTCAAGCAGAGCTTGAGCTACTGCAACGCTGGTCAACCATCCAACTTCTGACCAGTCAATGCTTCCTGTGGCGCACTGTGGGCCGCATCGTTCTACGAATCGCACTAGCGCTGAATCGAATCCGTCTGCGTACTGCGCAACATCGCTTGCAAGTCTGGGTCTTATCTGTGGCGATATGGCCACAACGTTGTTTGCTCGATCAGGAATTCTGTTAACCCCGTATGAAATGGCCAGTACCACCCCATCAGGGTTCTTGGCTTGCCATTCATCAAACCGTGTTGCTTCCCGACGAACGTAGGTTTCGTGGTCCTTAGCGAGAATCTCAACGCATCGGCTGATCAGGTGCGCCAACTTGTCGGCTACTCGGTCCGTGCCCCACGATGAGTCATCAGGCGGGAGTTCCGATGACACGCACCTTTCGTATGAGGGGTTGAAGTCGAATGCCGGTGTTAGAGCGAATCCGGACAATTCAGGAGTATTTGAGAGCGAACGTGACACCTTTGCTGCGGACTCGCCAGGTCCACC
>JANYHQ010000308.1 GCA_025358985.1 Acidimicrobiales bacterium | reverse complement strand
GGCCACGTGGTGGTGGGTTCCACCGCCTCCGGCAAATCAGCCTACGCGTTGGGCCTCGTTGCCCGCCTCAGCGCCGGAGGCACGCCGGCTGAGATCGTGTGCATCGACTCCATGACGGTGTATCGGGGCATGGACATCGGTACTGCGAAGCCGTCCGTCACGGATCGGGCGGCAGTCCCGCATCACCTCATCGACTTGGTCGACCCGGATGAGGAGTTCTCGGTGGCGCAGTTCCAGCGCCACGCTCGCATTGTGCTGGCCGACCTCGATGCTCGCGGGGTGGTGCCGGTTCTGGTGGGCGGAACGGGGATGTATGTGGATGTGGTGGTAGACGACTTCACGCTGCCCGGGCAGTTCCCCGATGTCCGTGCCGCACTGGAAAATGAGGAGCTATCGGATCTGTACGCGCGCTTAGTGATACTGGACCCGGTGGCTGCTAGTCGCATGGAGCCAAACAACGAGCGCCGAATTGTTCGCGCATTGGAAGTAGTTATCGGCAGCGGTCAACCGTTCTCCAGTTTTGGGCCGGGCCTGCAGGCGGCACGGGAGAATGAGACTACAGAGGGCCGGCGGCGGTGGCACATGGTTGGCTTGCGGTGGCCGCGGCCGGTGCTTGCCCAACGGATTGCCGATCGGTTCGCGCAGCAGATGGCCGACGGTTTCTTGGACGAGGTCCGCTCCCTCCAAAAGCGCTACCTCGACACGCTGTCGCGTACCGCAGCCCAAGCGCTGGGATACCGGGAGTTGGCCGCCCACATACGGGGCGAGTGCACCGAGGATGAAGGGGTGACCGAGGCCATCCGTCGCACCACGAAGTTCGCCAAGCGCCAGGAGCGCTGGTTCCGCCGCGACCCCCGCATCATCTGGCTCGACCAAGGGGACTAGGGTCCTGCGCTCGTGGCACTGCTCCGATTCTCTTTTGGCACCATGGGCTCGGGCAAGAGCACCTTGGCGCTGCAGATCCATCACAACCTCAGCCGACGCCATCACCGCGGCATGTTGCTCACTCAGCTGGATCGGGCCGGCGCAGTGGTGTCCAGCCGTCTCGGAGTGTCCGAGGAAGCCATTGAAGTGGAGCCAGGCCTCGACCTATTCCAGTTGGCGTCGGACTACCGCGCCCGCCACGGTGGCCTCGACTATCTGGTGTGCGACGAAACCCATTTCTACCAACCGGCCCAAGCCGATCAACTGGCGTTGGTGGTGGATATTCTCGGGGCCGATGTCTATGCATTCGGGCTGATCACTGATTTTCGGGGCCTGTTGTTCGATTCGACGCGGCGGATGTTGGAGATCGCCGATGAGCGGATCCAGTTGCAGGTCGAGGCACGCTGCTGGTGCGGGTCGAGGGCCACGCATAACGCTCGCCTGGTCAACGGCGTGGTGGTCTACGAGGGCGAAGTGGTGGTGGTGGGCGACACCGGGGTGGCGCCCGATCAACCCCTGTTCGGCGATGTGGTCCGCTACGAACTGTTGTGCCGCCGCCACTACCGGGCGGGCGAGGTCCGCGATGTGAGTGTTCACGGGCGGAGTGCGACCGTAGGGAGTCACGTCGCCGGGCGAGCACCAAAGCAAAGCGGCGGCGCACAGCCCCCATGTCACGGCGGAGTGCGACCGTAGGGAGTCACGTAGCCGGGTGCTCGTTCACTGCGTCCCCTCCTGGGGGACTTTGTGCACTATCTCGGCGGACCGCTCGGCGCGGGCTGTGGTGGCGATTCCAGAGTTATACGACGGTCGAGTTGGTCTCGCCTCCCGGGTATTCCAACGGTAGGACGCTAATAGTAGTATCGAAGGGTGAGCGTAGAAAAGTTCAGTGTTTCGTTAGATCCCCAACTCGGACAAGCCTTGCGAGCCGCCGCCCAAGCGGACAACACGAACATCTCGGCATGGCTCGCTATCGCGATTCGCCAAAAGCTACGCCACGCCGCACTGGGAGCCGCATTGGACGAGATCCTTGCTGAGCAAGGCTGGACTCGTGATGAATTACTGGCCGAAGTGCCAGCCGCACGACAGACGAAACGTTCCGCCTGATGACCCTCCTACTCGATGCCGGTGCGCTCATCG
>JANYHQ010000296.1 GCA_025358985.1 Acidimicrobiales bacterium | reverse complement strand
TGCGCGTCGGTGTTGACGGCGATGAACTCGACGCCTTTGAGACCGGCCTCGATCATTCGATTGACTGCATTGACACCGCCGCCACCGGCGCCGACAACTTTGATGACCGCGAGGTAGTTCTGCGGTGGGACCATCTTCGGGCCTCCAGGAGAGTGTGAGCGCTGCAACGTTAGATCCTGCGGGGCTGACAACCGTGCACCCTCGCCGTTATTGATGTGTGACATGGCCTCCGAGCCCTCATGGGAGGGCCGCAGAAGGGGGTCAGGGGGTAGCTCATGGTGCGGAAATCCGGGGGGTCACGATGGGCTGGTCCGGAACGGTGAGATCCAAAACAGCGGCGTTGGTGAGATCGGCGCCCGCCAACATCGTGTCCAGAGCCCGGACTTTGGCGATTACATCACGAGGGTCGCCCACAAGGACCAGAAGTTCGTCCCCCGGCCCACGGCGAACGCTTCCCGCCCCCTTGCGCCGAACCCAGACGTTGACTTCAGTGCCGCGCACGGCCACCCGGGCCACCTTTTGGCGCAGTTCGGCCGACATGAGCGAAGCCACCATCAACGCCCCCCGGATGCGTGTGTCACCGGGTTGCACCGCAGCAACGCTGGCCCCTGTGTCAAGTTCCACACTGGGCAGCGATGGTTGCACCAGGCGGGTCTCGAGCACCGTGCCCCGACGATCCACCACGCTCCACGTGGTCCCGGTGGAAATGACAGCCACCGGAACTGCTTCCACCACATCGAGCACCACCGTACGCGGCCACCGCCGGCGAACGGTGACTCGTTCTACCAGCGGCAGTTCGGTAACCATTCTGCGGACCTGATCCACGTTGACGTCGAGCATGGATTGGCCCACCCGAAGACCGGCGGCCGAGCGAACGCGATCCACCCCGATCTCGGTACCGCCGTGGACGGTGACGGTTCGTAGCTGCAGTAGGGGCGAGGCAAGAACCGCCACCACCGCTGCGCCGAGCAACACCGCAGCCAACATCACGGTTGCCACACTGCGATAGCGACTGCGCCGATGACCGTCAACCACGTCAGCGCGCCGGGCCGACATACGTGGATCGATCGTCTCTACACGTACCTTGGCCTGCGCCGCTGGCGGCCTGGGAGTAGGCATCGGAGTAGGCGGTGAGAAGGGAGCCCGGTCGCCATGTGGGGTAGTGCCCGGCACAGGGACACGGACCATGGTGACTAGCTCAGGCGCAATGGCCCCTTCCCCGGCCCGGGCGAACGCAATTACTCGTCTCGGGGCCACCGGCGCCGAGATCTTCACCGGTTCGTCGATGGCTGGCGGAGGGGAAATATATGTCTCATCAAGTGGATACGGCTGCACCACTATCGCCTCGCGACGGGCCCACGTGCGAGTACGGGCCCGAGCAATTGCATCGGGGTTGCCGATGTCGATGACCAAACAGTTGTCCACCAGGCGGAGGAAGGAGATCTCCTCTGCGGGTGGCGAGATCGGCATTGGTGGTGCCGGTTGCTCACCGGCGCCGCGCACACCCCATCTTGAGTCGGTGTCGATGGTGGTGGAAGTCATGTCGTCTCCTCGAACGGTGGTGATGCGAACCCGGCGGTCCGGACTTCTGGATGCAGTGAGATACCAGTACGACGTTGCACCACGGCGCGAACATAGTTGATCAGCGCGCGTACATCCTGGGATCGTCCGCCCTCATCGACTTGGATGAAATTGGCGTGTTTCTCAGACACCGACGCGGTTCCGATGCGGTGACCTCTGAGCCCGCATTGGTCGATGAGGCGTCCGGCGGACGCAGCAGGCGGATTGGTGAACACTGAACCGCAATTTGCCCCACCGGGCTGGTGCTGGCGACGCCACCGCACGATTTCGGTCAATTCGTCCTCGCCGGCGTGACGTGACCCCGCAACCAAGGCAAACGTGGCGCTCACCACCAGATCAGCGGGTCGCAACGCCGACGACCGGTAACTGAGTTCAAGCGACTCCGCCGACGCCGTACGCAGCCCAGACGGTTCATCATCGAGGGTGAGCAGATCGATACTCACCAGCGTTGCAGCCATGTCCGAGCCGTGACCGCCGGCATTCATCCGCACCCCTCCACCCACCGAACCAGGGACGCCCACTGCCCACTCCATACCGTGCAGCGAAGCGGCCACCGTACGTCGAGCCAGCACCGGGAGCTTGGTGGCTGCCCCGGCCGTCACGAGACCG
>JANYHQ010000244.1 GCA_025358985.1 Acidimicrobiales bacterium | reverse complement strand
ACGCCCACCGAGACGATGATGCCCACCGCCCCAGACAGACTCAATGCCAACCCTCTGGACTGCGTGAGTAAAGCGGTGATGGTCCACAACAAACAAGCCGACACACTGACGCCGGCGATGACCACCAGGCCCAGTGCCCGGTAATAAAACATCATGTAGGCCGCCACCAGGGCCAGACCAATGATGCCGGTGATGATGCCGGCGCGCAACGAGTCTTTGCCCAGCGATGCCGACACCGTTTGCACGGTTTGTGGTTCCAGCCTCACCGGCAGCGATCCATAGCGAAGAACAATGGCCAGTCGACGAGCTTCTTTGGCATCGAAGGTGCCCGAGATCTGTGCCTTACCTCCGAATTGTGTGGTTTGGATCACTGGAGCGCTGATGACCTCGGAATCCAACACGATGGCCAACTGGCGCTGATAGAGCTGCTGAGCCATTTGGTCCCACTTGGCGCTGCCAGCTCCGGTGAACACCACGTTGACCACCCACGCACCGGTGTTGGCGTTGATTTCGGCGGTGGCGTCACTGACGATGGTGCCGGTGAGCAGAGTGGGTTCGAGGATGTAACGGTTGCCGGTCTTGTCGGCCAGCACCACGGTGGCTGATGCGATGTCGGCCGACCGTGGCGTGGTGCCAGTCTTGGTGTCGAGGTCGCCAATGGGGGTGGTCTTGGTGGGAAGGGTGGTGGCAGCAGACGGCACGACCGTGGTTCCAGGGGACGCCGCCACCGTGGTGCCAGCGACCCTCGTGGTTGCGGTTGAGGCCTGTGCACCTACCGCGAAGCCACGCAAACTGCCGGCCGATGGGGCCACGAAATCGGCGCCGGTGGTGGAGGGCGGTGCGGGGGCAATGGTGGTGTTGCCCACCACTACCGTTTGCGACCCGGTGCCGCCAATGGTGACTACCGTGGACCGGGGTGGCGCCACCGTGGTGCCACTTGCACCCTTCACGGTAGTGGTGGATCCACCCTTCACCGTGGTGGTGCTGCCGCCGCTGACGGACGGGGCGATGGGGGCGATTTGTTGAAGCACGGGTCGGAACCGAAGTTCCGCAGTCTGGCCGATGGTGTCGAATGCCTTGTTGGCATCCTTGATACCCGGGAGTTCCACAATGATGGTGTTGCCTTGCAACCGCACATCGGGCTCGGCCACGCCCAGCCCATCGACGCGCTGGCGGATGATGTTCTTGGCCTGCTCCAACGAGCTCTGTTTGAACGCTCCTACCGGTTGATACACCAGTGATGCGCCGCCCTGTAGGTCAAGACCCAGGCCTGGCGTCCATCCCTTGAAGGCGGTGAACAAGACCCCGAGGATGGCGACGGCCACGATGGCCCCTAGCGACACCGCATTGCGGTTCTTGGTCATGGACGCAACCCTCGTCCACCAAATCCACGCTTCTTGACAACGGTCGGGGGCTCGGGCACATCTGGCCCCTCCGGACCATCGTCGACGCCCGCGCTCTCACCTGCAGCCTCGGCGGCATGCAATGCGTCGAGGTGGATGACGTGATCAGGGCCCAATAGCACATCGGTGCCGGGAGCATCAGGCATGGACGTATCGAGCTTGCGGGCGATGGCCCCACGGGCCAGGTGGAGCTCCACGCCGGGAGCCACCGCCACTCGGACCACATCGCCGGCCTCGTGGGTGATGACCCCGAACATCCCGCTGGTGGTGAGGACGCGATCCCCCACCGTGACGCTTGACAGCAGTGCCCGTTGGTCGGCCACCCGCCGACGCTGGGGGCGGATGACGAGGCCGTACATGAGAGTGGCCATGAGCACTAACGGGAGAAATTGCATGCGAAACCGATCGGTGGGCGGACGCGCCCGTACGGGCAGCGGAGGAAGAGGTTAGCCGCCGGTCCCACCCCACTGGGCGACCACCTGAGTACGCAGGTCCGAGAAGCTCCCGTCGACGATGGCGGCCCGGGTGGTGCGCATCAATCCCAGCAGGTACGCCAAGTTGTGGATCGATAGCAATCGGGCGGCGGATTGCTCTCCCACGGCAATGAGGTGGCGAAGATACGCCCGGCTGTAACGACGACAGGTGCTGCAGTCACATGCCGCATCGAGGGGTTCGTCAGAACGAGCCCAGACGGCATTGCGGATCTGGACGCGCCCCGTGGAGGTGAGCACCGTTCCGTGGCGGGCCAGGCGGGTGGGTAACACGCAGTCGAACATGTCGATACCCCGGGCCACCGCCTCGATCAGGCTCACCGGATCTCCGACCCCCATCAGATAACGGGGACGGTCATGGGGCAGATGATCCGTGGCGGCGGTGATGGCGGGCAGCATCTCCAACCGGGTCTCCCCCACCGACAGGCCACCCACGGCATAGCCGTCGAAACCAACGGCCACAGTACGCTGCGCGCTTTCGATCCGTAGCGCAGTCTCGGTGCCACCCTGCACGATGCCGAACACGCATTGGTCCTGGCTGGTGCGCGCATCTCGACACCGTTGCGCCCATGCCGCAGTGCGTTCCACCGCTTGGCGCAATTTGTCGTGGGTGGCAGGAAGGGCGGAGCACACATCGAGCACCATGGCGATGTCGGCGCCGATCAACTCCTGTACAGCAATGGCTTTTTCCGGGGTGAAACGATGTTTGGAGCCGTCATACACGGACGCGAATGTGACGCCGTCGTCGTCGACTTTGGGGTCAAGCGAGAACACCTGGAAGCCACCCGAGTCGGTGAGCAGGTGCGCTCTCCAGTCAGAGAACTTGTGCAATCCGCCCATGTCGGCCACCAGATCAGCCCCCGGACGCAGCATCAGGTGATACGTGTTGCCCAAGATGATCTGCGCGCCTAGCATCTCCAGATCGTCAGCGCCCAAGGCACGCACGACCCCCCTGGTACCCACTGGCATGAACACAGGAGTGTCGAAGCGTCCGCGCCGTGTGGTGACAGAGGCGGCACGCGCCACCCCGTCAGCGGTAACGGCAGTGGCTTCGATGTGAAAGCTCAGCGACATGGGCGACGGACCATAGCCGTGGAGGAATCGATCCGGGTCCGATCCGACTCAGGGGCGGACGAGGAACTCAATACGACGATTGCGGGCCTGACCCGCAGAACTGGCATTGGAATCAACCGGATTGGCCGACCCACGACCAGTGGCCGTGATCTGCGCGTCGGAAACTCCCTTGGCCACCAAAGCGGCCTTCACGGCATCAGCGCGCTGCTGCGACAACGCCACATTCTTGGCCGCGTCCCCACGATTGTCCGTATATCCCGTGATATCGATGTGCAGTGCCGTGCCGGCCATCACATCACCAATACCGTCCACCAGTTTGCGACTCGCCGGCAACAACGTCGCCAAGTTGGTGGCGAAGGTGATCTTGCCCCGTTTGAGAACAGTATCGATGGCCGCTTGGGCGTCGACGACGCTCAACGCAGTCGGCGGCGTCGTGGTGGCGCCGGGCCCCGTGGTGGCTGCACTGCCAGCACTCACGGTACTTGTCGGGGTGGCTCCGCCGATCGTGGTGGCGGTCGGCACCGTTGAGGACGGTGCCCCCGTGGTCTCGGTTGTAAAGGTGTCACGCACCCGGTTGGGGTCACCCACCACTCCGGCCAGCAGAGCCATCACGTCGGTGCGCTTGGTGTCGTCGCCCAGTACCCCGCTGGCGTCGATGCTGCCGTTACGCACGTTGAGTACAGCGGTACGTACTTTGAATCGATCGAAATTGGCAATGGCAGTACCAAGTCGTTGATACGCGTCCACATCGACGGCCACCGACTCGCTACCCTTGACGGTGAGGCCGTCCGTGACCTGTTTGGCACCGAGCCCTTGGCGGGCTGCCTCCAAAAGCACCCTGAGGGCCTGTGGGGTGGGCCGGGTACCGGCGAACGACACCGAACCCTCGCTGTACGTGGCGATCAGAGGCAAGATGTTCACCGCTGGGGCTGCGGTGGTGCTGCCGGTACGTATGGATATCGCACCACCATGGGCGGCGCTGACCCCTCGGACCTGGTTGGCGGTCTTCAGTGCCAATTGTTTGTCGGCGGCGCTGCCCACGAAGCCGCTGAGGTTCACATCCTGGCCGTTGGCCAGCACTTCGACCCCGGAAATCCCCTTGGTGGTCAAAGCCAGTGACACCTTGTCTTCTAACTCGTTTTCCATGGCCGGACGTCCGGCCAGCGACCCGGCCAGCAACAGCGCCGGAAGTCCCACTGCCCCTACCATTACCGCAGCCCGGCGACGGCGGTTACGACGCTCCCCTAAGGCCACCGACAGGGTCGATACGTCCGAGCGGTGGGCGGAATCGGAATCGGATGCGTACCCCGGTCCGTTGTCGAAGATGTCCCCTACTGACTCAGCCCCCGGCTGGTCGTCAGGCCCCAGGATGCTCACGATCGTTCACTGTCCACGCGCTGCGACCACAGGGCGTCGTGGCGGGCCTCCCACATCGCCCGGGCCACCGTGGGCCACTGGTTGGTGGTGATGACCCCAGGGATGTCGAGCAACGATTCGTAGCGTTCTATATCCGACGTCCCCCATCGTCCGATCTCGGCGTACGACGACACGCCGAACTCCGAGAGATGAGCCAGCAGCGTGGGGGTGATTCCGGGCAGGGCGCTGAGATCGTCGGACGCTGCGTCCGTACCTTGTTTTGAACCCGGCGATGGCGGCGGTTGGCGGCCACCCAGGGTGCTGCGAGCGCGGTCCAGACGGTCCGACAATGATTGCACCGTTGATTGCTGACGCTGGGAGATCTCGCGGAACCCCACGAACTCCTGGGTGAGTTCCTGCAACGCCTCATGGGCAGCATCGGCGCGTAGGCGGGCGTCGGACAACTCAACGTGTAGCGCCGACATCTGCGACGCGGTGC
>JANYHQ010000525.1 GCA_025358985.1 Acidimicrobiales bacterium | reverse complement strand
GTGGGAGGTGGCCAATCCCTTGACCCATTCGGCCTGAGTGTCGAGAAGCCGGTGGCCCTGGTTCGTGATGCCATCCGTACGGCCCGTGACGTCATCGAATGTCGCAGTTCAGATCGCTACCAGCCACCCGGTCATGCGGCCCCGGCGCGCTCGGTGCCGATCTACGTGGGGGCCAAAGGTGAGCAGCTCAATCGGCTGGCATCATGCGAGGCCGACGGCGTCTTTCTCTCGGGCTTTGGGTTGGATGCATTGGCCACCCCGGTGGAGTGGGCCCGCTCGGTCCGCCCCATTCACGTGGCCCTCTATGCGTCGGTGAGATTCCGGGCTGACGCCGCCGATGACCCCACGTCACTCATGGGCGATCCGGCCGCCGTGGCTGCCGGCATGGTTCAACTGGTGGGCCGGCACCAGCCCGAGACCATTGGTTTGGCCTTGGTGGACGGCGACCGCATCGGGGCGATGATGGAACAGGCAATGGAAGCAATCCGCCTCTTTAACGCCATGGTCCGATATTGAAGGAGTCAATATCAGGGACTAGGTGGTAGTAGCCTGAGTACGCAGTCAACACTTGGTGAGGTCATCATGAGCACAATCGCAGAATCCGATCACAAAGTGTTGCGTCGCGATTACCGGCTCACCGGACCTGAAGCCGTCATTGCCCAAGAGCGGGGGTTGGTATCGGCAGACTGGTACCAGTCCCCTGTTCCGCGTAAGCGCATGAAAGAACTGATGCAGCGCAGCGACGCGCCTGCCATTCGCGACACGGTGATCTGGTTGGTTCTGCTGATGGCCACGGGGTGGATGGCACACCTGTTGTGGGGCACGTGGTGGTCGCTGCCCGTGTTCATCGTGTACGGGGTGTTGTACGGAACCGTAGGTGACTCACGCTGGCATGAGGGGGGCCACGGCACCGCCTTCAAGACATCGTGGATGAACACGGCGGTGTATCACCTCGGCTCGTTCATGATGACTCGCGAGCCCGTCTCGTGGCGTTGGAGTCATGCCCGCCATCACAGCGACACCATCATTGTCGGCCGCGATCCCGAAATCGCCGTCCAGCGACCCACTGCCATCTGGCGTTTGCTGCTGTTGTTCACCGGCCTACCGCAGGTCATCGCCGAGTTCCGTAAGTTGATTCCGAATTGCGTGGGTCGCCTCACCGCCGAAGAGGCCGACTACTTGCCTGCTTCGGAGCGCAACAAGGCCATCCTGGCCGCTCGTATCCATGTGTTGATCTGGGTGGCGGCGATCACCGCCAGCATCATGGTGGGCAGTGTGGAACCACTGATGCTGGTGGGGTTGCCCACGCTGTACGGCCGGTGGATGGCGACCGTCTATGGCCTCACTCAGCACGCTGGCCTGGCTGAGGATGTACTGGATCACCGTTTGAGCGCCCGCACCGTGACCATGAACCGTGTCAACCGGTTTTTGTACTGGAACATGAACTTCCATGTGGAGCATCACATGTTTCCCACCGTTGCCTTTCACGCCCTCCCTGCGTTGCATGAAGAAGTCCGGGCCGACATGCCTGCGCCGTACAACGGGTTGCTCGGCGCGTACCGTGAGATCATCCCGGCCCTGATTCGCCAAGCCAATGACCCCACCTACTTCGTCCAGCGACCGGTGCCGCAGGTGGTGCTGGCGTCATGACCATGGCATGGGTGGATGTATGCGCGGCTGAGGGCATCGATGCGGAAGATGTGCTCCGGTTTGACTACGAGGATCGTACGTACGCGTTGTATCGCACGGAGGACAACCGATACTTTGCTACCGATGGGTTGTGCACCCACGCCCGTGTACACCTGGCCGACGGCTTTGTCAGCGGCACCACCATCGAGTGCCCCAAACACAACGGGCGTTTCGACGTCACCAACGGCAAAGCCAAAGGTGCACCAGCCACCGTTGATCTTGGCTGTTACCCAGTTGAGGTACGTGACGGACGGGTACGTATCAGCCTGTCCTCGGAAGGGACCGGGTAATTGGTGCGGGTGTTGATGCTCATCGCTCCTGACCCCAACATGCAAAAGAACCAGATTCTGCACCGATCGGCCCATGCTGTGGACATCACGCTCACCACGGCGGGTCATACGGTGCGAACAATTGATCTGGGTAGATTCAGCCCCGTGCTCACCCGGCTGGAAATGGCGGCCTATGTCACGGACCAGCCACTCATAGACGAGCAAACCACGGAGTACGCCCAGGCGGTTCTCAATTGCGATGCGTTGGTAGTTGTCTACGCCACCACCATGTCCACGTTGCCGCCGGCGCTGAAGGGTTGGTTGGACCGGGTTCTGGTACCGGGGGTGTCCTTCACCCTGGATGGCTCCGGCGGCACGAAACGGGGCCTGGCCGGACTCGATTGGATCATTGGCATCGCGGTATACACCGACACTTGGTTGGCCACTAAGCGCACATATGATAATGGTAGACGTATCCTGCTGCGCAATCTACGACTGTGCGCACGCCCGGGTACGCGAACAAAGTGGCTGCCACTGTATTCGGCCACCACCGCGGATGAAGACCGCACGGCGACGTTCATCAGCCGGGTTGAGCGCCAGATGTCGAAGTTATGACGGCGTTGGTGGTGCTGGCCCATCCCCGACCGGAGAGCTTTGTATTTGCGGTGTTCGAGAGCGCACTACGCGGACTGCGCCAAGGCGGCGACACTCCAGAGATAGCCGACCTGTACGCTGACGAGTACCGGCCAGGGAGTGCGTTATCGGCAACCCATCGAAGTGCGTTGGACAGGACTTCCACGCTGGTGTTGGTGTACCCAACGTGGTGGACCAGCCAACCGGCCATCCTGCTCGGGTGGCTGTATGCCGCCACCACGGAGGGCCTCGGCTCGGTGAAGTCGTTGGTGTGTGTCACCACGCATGGCGGTCCGCGTAAAGGCAACTTGGTGGCGGGCCAATCGGGTCGTCACACGGCAGCGCGAACAGTGAGGGCGGCGTGCGCGCCGGGGGCATCGTTTCACTGGGTGGCCCACTACGGTACGGACAAAGATCGCCAAGACCGGCGGGTGGCTTTCCTGCATCGGGTGGAACGAGAATTGGCGTTACTTGCCTCGTGATGGCGTGGTCCAGCGTCCCACCACCCGATTGTTGAGCCACCCGAACGATACGAACACAAACACTCCCAGCAGACACGACAAAATGACGGCCGCCAGTAACTTCTCACCTTGTAGCAAGTTGGCGTAGCGCTTCAACAACTGGCCAATACCCACGTCGCCTTGCCCAAACAAGAAGTCGCCCACGATGGCGCCGATGACCGACAAACCAGCGGAAATACGTAGTCCGGCGAAGATGGCGGGGAGCGCAGCCGGGAACATCACTTTGCGCAACCTGGTGATGCGCCCGGCATTGTGCAGCGTGAGCATGTCATGCATCCCCTGCTCAGCCGACGTGAGCCCAAACAACGTGTTCACCACAATGGGAAACAGCGAGATCAGTGCCGCGATGAAGATCTTGGAGTTCAACCCATAACCGAACCAGAACCCAATGAGCGGGGTGATGGCCAGAATGGGGGTTGCCTGCAACATCACCTGATACGGAAACACTGCACGCTCGATGAGCTTGGACTGGCTCATGATGATGGCCAGAGTGAAGCCGAGCACGATGGCGATGCCGAGGCCCCACAGTGCGACCTTGCCGGTGACCAACAATCCACTGCTCATTTCCTTGAGTACCTCCCTGTCAGCAAAGCCTCGTTTCCACACCAAGTGAGGGGGCTCCAGCAGGAAGCGCCGCTTCTTGTCGAGTACCCGGTAGCTGATGAAGTACCACACCCCGATGGTGAACAGACCAAGCACCACTGGTGGGTAGACAATTGCGAACAGACCATCACGTTTGCGAGCCTGCGCTGGAGGAGCGTCATCGGGGAGCACAGCAATCTCCGCTGCGGTTACAGGATCGGCTCTCAAGGTGGTAGTCATGCGTGTGCTCCTCGGAGTGACTGGTTGATGTGACCGGCGAGTTCAGCAAAGGCGGGATCAAAACGCAGCTCTGGGGACCTCGGATAGTCGAACGGAACATCGAACGATGCCACGATACGACCGGGCCGGGCCGACATCACCAGCACCCTGGTGGACAGGAACACCGCCTCGCTGATGGAGTGTGTGATGAACAGGCCGGCGAAGCGCTCCTGTTGAAACAGTTTCAAGGTCTCTTCGTTGAGATGCTCACGGGTGATTTCATCTACCGCCCCAAACGGTTCATCGAACAGCAACAACGGTGGTTTGAGGGTGAGTGTGCGAGCCAGCGATGCTCGCATCTTCATACCGCCTGACAGCGACTTGGGATAGTGGTTCTCGAAGCCATTCAATCCCACGAGATCAATGGCCCGTTGGGCCATGTTTCCCCGATCGGCCTTCGGGGTGTTGTGCAGTTCCAGCAGCAACTCGACGTTGCGCTTCACGGTCCGCCATGGGAACAGGGTGGCATCTTGAAACACGTAGCCGATGTTGCTGCGGTCAACCTCCACCTGGCCCGATGTCTGGTTCAGCAGTCCCGACGCGATTTTCAGCAGGGTGGATTTGCCACAGCCTGACGGCCCCACCACCGTGACGAACTCCCCCTTGGCGACATCGAAGGACACATCGGCAATGGCCTGGGTGCCATCGGGGAACTGCATGGAGATGTTCTGGAACGAAAGCGTGGGCGCTGTTGTGTTCGCGGCCATCGTCACTCCTTGGTGTCGACTCGTGGTGGCAAGTGAATAGGACTCGTATTGCGGCAGTATGGCGGCTGGATGTCGATGGCGTTTCTGGGCTCCTCAACCCGGCGGCCCGTGCTTGGCATTGATAGTATCAATGACGTTCGTCACGTGGAGGACCTGGGCCATGAGCGCCGGGCCGCACCGACGACCATGCCAGGCCTCCATCACTCAAACCCACCGGGAGAACCCATGCGTAATCGAACATCCGTGGCAATTGGCAGTGCGCTGATTGCCGCCGTGGCATTTTCGCCGCTGGCCGCGTCCGCAGCCACCAAGAAGAAGAGCCCCACCAAGGTGGCGGCGTCAGGTACGTCTCTCAAGGGGGTGTGCCCGGCCACCATTGTTATCCAAACAGACTGGTTCCCCGAGGCCGAGCACGGCGCGCTGTACCAACTCGTGGGTGCCGACTACAAGATCGACCTCAAGAAGAAGGTGGTGTCGGGCAGCCTCATCAACACGAAGGGCGCCAAGACAGGGGTCAACATCGAGGTACGTACTGGCGGTCCCGCCATTGGCTTCGCCGGACCGTCGGCCGTGATGGCCACGGACTCCAGCATCACCATGGGTTACGAGTACACGGGTTCAGCATCGCTGTGGAAGAAGTTGCCAATGATCCAGGTGGTGGCCCCGCTGGAGAAGAACCCGCAGATGATCATGTGGGATCCCGCTACGTACCCAGACGTCAAGACCATTGCCGACTTGGGCAAGAAGGGCGTCACCATCAACGTGTTTGCCAAGTCCGTGATGTCATCGTTCATCGCTGACAAGATCGTGCCGGACAACCTGGTGGACCCGTCCTATGACGGATCACCAGCGCGGTTCGTGGCTGCCAATGGCAAGATCGCCCAACAGGGTTTTGCGTCGGCAGAGCCCTATTCGTACAAGAACGACATCAAGGCGTGGGGCAAAGACGTGGCCTTCCAGTTGTTCTTCGATGCCGGATACCAGGACTACTCCCAGACCCTGGGTGTGCGACCCGCCGAGTTGGACAAGCTGCGTCCGTGTCTGAAGAAGTTCGTACCCATGGTGCAACAGGCCGCCGTTGACTTCCTCAAGGCTCCCGACCGGGCCAATGCCATCATCATCGACGCCGTGGCCCAGTACAAAGACTTTTGGGTTTACTCCAAAGGCTTGGCCGATTTCTCCGTGAAGACGCAGAGGGATCTGGGATTGGTCAGCAACGGTCCAGACAAGACGTTGGGCAACTTCGACATTCCCCGAGTGCAGAAGTTCATCGATCAGATGGTCAAGAGCGGTGACTTCAAGGACATTCCAGACGGCTTCAAGGCCGAGACCATGGTCACCAACGAGTTCATCGATCCCAAGATCGGCGTGTAGTACTCCCAATAGCGAGCGCAGTAGTAGTGGTCGGGGCCGGTGTGCGAATGCTCGTACACCGGCCCCTGTCGTCGTTATCGGCGCTACATTTCTTCGATGGTCATTGAGCATCTCACCTTCACCGTCGACCCTGCAGAACGAGATGAGTGGTTGGCGGTGGAAGAGCAAACGTGGAGCAGATTCCTGGAACGCCAAGCCGGGTTCATCCGTAAGGAGATCTGGGTAGAACGAGACCATCCAGAGGAGGTTCACGCCATGATCGTGTGGGAGAGCGAAGCGCTGTGGCAGGCCATCCCCGCCGATGAGTTGGCCGCTGTGGATGCCGCTATGGGTACCTGGTTTCGCGATTGCACCATGAGGATCTACGACGTGTTGCGTAGCTGTTGAGCGCGGACCTGATTCTGCGCAACGCGTTGCTGGCGGACGGGCGCACCGTAGACGTGCATGTCGCGGGCGGCATCATTGTTGCGGTTGAACCCGCTGGCCTCGCTTATCCACCAGATGTGCGCGTCGATGATCTGGGCGGGATGTTGTTGGTGCCAGCCATGGCCGAGCCGCACGCGCATCTGGACAAGGCCCTCACGGCGGATGTGGCGCCCAACCGTACCGGGGACCTCATGGGGGCCATTGACGCCTACGTGGAGGCCATGAGCTCAGGACGCTTCACTCACGACGATGTGGTGATGCGGGCCAGCGCAGCACTGGAACTTCTGCTTACCCATGGGGTCACCGCCGTTCGTACGCATGTGGATGTGGGGGCTGAAGTGGGCGTAGATGCAGTGAAAGCGGTGGCCGAGGTACGACGCTCATTCCAAGGCCTGATGGACATCCAGATCGTGGCCCTCACCCATACCCCGTTGAGTGGGCCCGACGGTATTGGTAACCGACATGCGCTGGTGGAGGCTCTCGAGGTGGGGGCTGATGTGGTGGGTGCCTGCCCGGCACTCGACGTTGATGGAGCCGCAGTAATTCGTGGTGCCCTCGAGGTGGCCACCGAAGCGGGCGTGGCAATTGATCTCCATGTTGACGAAACCCTCGACGCCGACATGTTGACGTTGCGGGAGTTGGCCCATCAGGTGATTCACTCAGGCTTCAGTCATCGCGTCAACGCCAGCCATTGTGTGAGCCTCTCCATGCAATCTCTTGAGGTGCAGCGCCAAGTCGCCCGAGAGGTGGCTGAGGCGCGCATCTCAGTGGTGGCCTTGCCGCAGACCAACCTCTATCTACAAGGCTGGGATCACGCCATTGCCATGCCCCGAGGCATTGTTCCCATCGATGTATTGCGCACGGCGGGAGTGCTGGTGGCGGCCGGTGCCGA
>JANYHQ010000183.1 GCA_025358985.1 Acidimicrobiales bacterium | reverse complement strand
CGGTCCTTCACCACAGAGCTCTGCGCGCTTACAATTGCCCCGATTCGACTCCCTAAGGGTCTGGAGTTGAAATAGGAATCACTCTCATGGGCGTTCACCTTGGAGACGGGTCCGATGATGATCACCTGACGCTCCCATACCGCCCAGCGGAACACGAGGGCAGCATGGGGATTGGCCGCCAGTTCCCTACCCTTACGACTGTCGTAGTTGGTGAACCAGGTGAACCCGGACGCATCAAAACCCTTCAAGAGCACGGTCCGTGCCGACGGGACACCGTCTGCGTCTGCGGTGGCCAGTGTCATGGCATGGGGCTCGTCCTTCTCACGCTTGGACCAAGCGTCGCCAAACCACCGAGAGAACTGCTCGAACGGATCATCGGCCAGATCGGCCTCCAGCAGCACACCAGTGCGGTAGTCCTCGCGCAAGTCGGCTACTGCTTTACCAAGATCTCCCGCGTCTGCCATCCCCGGAGTCTGGTCGATTCGCAACGGGCACCGTCAGTAGCTGTCGATACCATCGTGGCCAGGCATACCCTGTACTCCTGATGTCTGAGGTCTCTGAATCTGTGCTGGTGCTGCGACGCAGCTTGCAACGCACGATTCAGGGATTTCTGGTGGGACCAGCCCAGCCCGTACGCAACCCGGCCATCCGCAGTGGCGACCAAGGCCTGTTCGGTCCGGACAGCATCACCTGGCGGGTCCACTCCGATGCCTCCATCCTGGTGGGTGGAGTGCGCTCGCTGCTGCTGCAGACCATGCATCCACTGGCCATGGCGGGCGTGGCCGAACATTCGGCGTACCGCACCGATCCCACCGGTCGACTGTGGCGCACGGCGGCCTACGTGGGCACGGTCACGTTCGGTACCAAAGCTGAAGCCCGGGCCATGGTGGCGGCGGTGAAACGGGTACATGTGGCGGTGCGTGGCACGCTGGACGGAGTTCCCTATTCGGCCAACGACCCACATCTGTTGCTTTGGGTGCAGCACACCTTGGTCGACAGTTTCCTCACCAGCTACCAACGCTTCAGTGGCACTCCCCTCAGCGGGCGTGAGGCGGACCAATATGTGGCCGAGCAGGCCGTGGTGGCAAAACTGTTCAAGGCGGAGCAGGCGGCCACCAACACTGCCGAGTTGGCCGCCTACTTCGCGGCGATGCGTCCGGAGTTGAGAGGCACCACCCAGGCCCGCCAGGCCGTCCGATTCCTCATGACACCGCCGCTGACGCTGTCCGTACGGGCGCCTTACTCGGTGATAGCCGCCGCTGCGGTGGGGTCGCTCCCGGCCAGGGTGCGGTGGGAATTGCGACTGCCGATCCTTCCCGTGGCTGACGCATTGGCCGTGCGGCCCGCCACCAAGGTGCTCACACGGGTCATCGACTGGGCCATGAAGGCACCAGTGGCTTGACCACTGGGCCCGAGACTTACTTCACCACCAATAGCGACGCCACCAAGATGATGGTGCCAACCGCCGTCACCATCATGGCCAGACCAAATCGTGGTGTGGCATAGGCGCTGGCGTCACTGCGACGCATCATCACCAATGTTGTGATGATGCCGCCACCAATCAGCAGCACCCCGAGCAGACTCCACACGGATGCGGATGTCAACGCTTCAGCGAGTCGCGGATCTCCGTCAGCAAACGCACCTCGTCGCTGGGAGCAACCTTCTTTGCGGCCGCCATTTTGTTGTAGGCCTTGATGATCATGAACAGTACGAACCCAACAATGGCGAAGTTGATCAAGGCATCGAGCACCAAGCCGTAACGGATGGGGCTGTCATTGATGGAGAAGCTCATGCCCCGGAGACCATCGGGATTCCCGCCGACGATGCCGATGATTCCGCCCACGACGCCGGTGGTGAATGCTTCCACCACTTTGCTGAAAGCGGCCGCCAGGATCACGGCCACAGCCAAATCGACCAGACTGCCCTTGTTGAGAAAATCCTTGAACTCTTGAAGCATGGTGTGCTTCCTTTCGTTTGGTGGATGGATGCTGGGCAGGCGACGAGGAACACATAACCTTAGGCAGCAATCCCTCACGACTCACGGACCCACCAAAAGGTCGCGTTCGACGTGGACGCCACCCCTTGCTAGGTTTTGCCGCTCTCCCCGCAGTCCTTACTGCCCGAGCGCTGCACACCCCGCCTGCGGAGGTCTGCGAATCGAGTGCACTTGCGCCGAAACAACAGTTTTCGTACGTGCGTCGCCGGTATCGGGCTCGTGAGCCTGGCATCCGGTGCAGTCACTGCCCAGACCACTTCCACCACCAGTCCGCCGTCCCAACAGTGGTCGTCTCGCATTGTGGACACGGGCGACCTGAGCACCACGACAGTTCCCGGTAACAGCCACACTGCCACCAGCGTTCCTACCGCGAAAGCAGTCCGCAAACGAGTCACCACTACTGCGGCAACCACCTCGATTCCGTCGGGCTCGGGCGACGCCGCCGCGCAGGTAGTTACAGCGTCGCCCAACAACTCGATTGCGCCCGAAGTGTGGCGGGCTCTACGCGAGTGTGAGTCCCACAACCGCTACGACCTGAACACCGGCAACGGCTACTACGGGGCTTATCAGTTTAAGCTGGGGACCTGGCAGAACTTGGGATTCAGGGGCTACCCCCATCAGGCCACGCCAGCCGTGCAGGACGAAGCGGCCCGGGTCCTGCAGGCCAAGTTGGGTTGGGCGCAGTGGGGCGAGTGCTCCCGCCGTATCGGCGTGCGCTGACCACTTCCGGCCGCTTCTCAATTTTCCGCACAATCCGCCCACTCTGAGTGGCAACTTGCCCTATGGTGTGAACGACCAGTGCAACGTTGAACCTGGCGTCATCCGCAGGACGGGCCCATGAGCACAGCAGGCGACACCGTTACCGGGCCCCTTTCGGTCACCGTCGCGCCGCTGGGGGGCAGGCCGGTGGCCATTGATCCGCTCACCGCATTGGCGCTCATTACCGCCGCCATGCGGTCCCCCGCCCCCACCATCGACGACCTGCTGCTCCAGGTAGAACAGGCCCTGGCCGGCCATGTGGGCCGTCGCTGCATCATCTGGCGGATTTCGGCCAACGGAACCCGTATGCGCAGAATCGCTGCCTCCGGGTCCACGTCGGGTTCCACCCTCCTGGCCACCGCCGAGGACAGTGGCTGGGTTCCCGCATCGGGACCGGTGGCCGAGGTGTTGGGAGCACGCCAACCCGTAGAGATGGGCTTCACCGACACCACCGTCACCACCGTCACCACCGATCCCTCCGATCCGTCCGAGATGGCCAGAACACCAGGGGCCGAGCCGCCACGGTCCTTTGCCAGATTCATTCCGTTGCGACATCGCCAGCGCATCGTGGCCGTCATTGGGGTTGTTCGTAGTGGTGGCCAGCCGCTGTTCGACGCCCCCGACAGGGTGGTACTCGACGCCATTGCGGAGCGCGTCGAGGCAGTTTTCGTGGCCCAAGAACTGCGCGATGACGTGCTCAGTGCGCGCACCACCAGCATTGAGCGACGCGATGGTGTGATGCTGCGCGAGGACCTGCTCAACCGGTTGGCCAGGGTGGCCGGAGATGTGGCATTCCGGCACCGCTTCGGTGTCGCCACGGAGTATGTCAGTCCTGGCGTGTTCGAGTCGCTGGGATACCGCGCCAGCGAGTTCATGAGCGATCCGGGCCTCATCCGACGCATCATCCACCCCGAGGACGCGCATGTGGTGGCTGCTCTGCTCGACAACGCCGACGCATTTGCCCAGCCGCTCATCATTCGCACCATCGCCCGTGATGGCACCGTGGCGTGGCAGTTCGTCCGCCTGTCGCCCATCGAGGACAACGGTCGCCTGCTGGGGTGCGAAGGACTGCTCACCGACGTTTCGGTGATGAAGCGCACCGAGGCCGAACTCTCCCATCAGGCCCGTTCCGATCCACTCACCGGGTTGGCCAACCGTCTTACCTTCCGTGAGTTCGCCCAGCGTTCATTGGCCCGTATCGAACGTCATCCCGGCATGGTGGGGGTCCTGTATCTGGATCTCACCGGGTTCAAATCCATCAACGACACGTTGGGTCACGCAGCGGGGGATCAGGCCATTGTGATGGTGGCGCAACGCCTCATCAAGGTCACCCGCCGTGAGGACGTTGTGGCCCGGCTGGGGGGTGATGAGTTTGCTGTGCTCATGCCAGACCTAGCCGACGTCACCGAAGCTACCGCCACCGCTCAGCGCATCATCGGGGCTTTGGAGGCGACCATGAACATCGACGGGCAGTCGGCCAGCATCAGTAGTGGCATTGGGGTAGCGGTCACTACGTCAGGGGCTATGACCCCCGATGAATTGGTGAACCAGGCCGACATTGCCCTGTATCAAGCGAAACGGGCCGGGCGCGGACGCTGGCAGGTCCATGCCGGCGGCAACGGCACCGCCCTGGGGCCATCGGGAGACGGTGGCAGCGACATGCTGGCAGCGCCGCACATCACTGCTGGCATGATGCGCACGGCGTTGGCCGCCGGAGACTTCCGGGTGCATTATCTGCCCATCGTCGACCTGCTCACCGGCAACGCCGAAGCCGTTGAGGCCTTGGTGCGGTGGCAGCACCCGGATCTGGGCCTGTTGCCCGCCAACTTGTTCATTCAAGAGGCGGAGGCGGCCGACATCATCCATGCGCTGGGGGACTGGGTGCTGGCTCAGGCCTGTCGTCATCTCCAGGGGTGGCGTGACCAGTTCGGTATCGAGCTCGACCTGCACATCAACGTCACGGCTGAGCAATTGGCACAACCCGGGTTCAGCGAGTCCGTACTCACCACGCTGGCGTCCACCGGTACTGCGCCGCGCCGTCTGGGCATCGAAGTACCGGAGCAGGTGATAGCGGGGGGCACGGCACCGGTCGAGGCCACATTGGCGACCCTGCACCGCGGTGGCGTGCGGATCGTCATCGACCATTTCGGGTCCGGATCGTCATCGCTGCGGACGTTGCGTCGAATTCCCGTCGACGCCATCAAACTGGACCGCAATTTGGTGGACGAGCTCGATCGGGGGAGCGTCGAAGGGGTCAGCGGGGCGGACATCTCGGGGCTGGCCGTGAAGCTGGCGGCGTCATTGGGCGCAGGAGTGGTTGCCGTTGGGGTGGAACGCACCGCCCAACTGGCCCGCCTGGCCGAACTGGGCTGCACGTTGTTCCAAGGGGCCATCGCCACGTCATCGCTCACTGCCGATCAACTGGCCATGCAGGTGGCCGATGGTCGCCTGGCCTACGCCACCCAACTCGGTGAGGCGGGGTGGGTCACCGCTAGGAACTCCTAGGTGACCAAGCCTGTACGGTCGCTGAGATGAGCGAACAGCGCATCGTGTTGGTCACTGGTGGCGGCAGCGGATTTGGGGCGGCCATCTGTCGACGATTGGCCTCCGATGGCGACCTCGTGGTGGTCAACGATCGGGGGGCCGACGCGGCTGAGGCCGTGGCCCGCGAGATCGGCGGTGAGAGCGCACCGTTCGATGTATCCGATAGTGCCGCCGTCAATGTCGCGGTGGACTCCGTGGTGGCTCGCCATGGTCGTCTAGATGTGCTGGTCAACAACGCCGGCATCGCCCCCAACCGCCCCGAAGTCAGTGCCCGCGGTTTGGCCAACGGCATGCGTCGCATGAATGGTGAACCCATCGAGGCGCTGGCCGCCACCTCGACGCTCAGCGACGAGGCGTGGGACCGCATGATCCGCGTTCATCTCTACGGCACCTTTTATTGCACGCGGGCGGCATTGCGGCATATGGAACCGGTCCGCCGGGGGGCCATCGTGAACCTGGCTTCCATCGCTGGTCTGCAGTCGATTCCGGGGGCACCTGACTATTCGGCAGCCAAAGGGGGAATCGTGACGTTCACAAAATCAGTAGGGGGTGAAGTGGCCGGCCTCGGCATCCGCGTCAACGCCATTGCCCCGGCGTACTTCGACACACCGCTCCTGCACACCATGACTGACGAGCAGCGGGCCATGTTGACCATGCGTCACGCGTCGGGCCGGATGGGCCACGCCGAAGAGTTGGCCGAGATGGTGGCCTGGCTGGCCAGCAGCGCAGCATCGTTCTGCTACGGCGAGGTACACACCATCAGCGGCGGCTACTCGTAGCGCTTCCATGTGTAGCGGGTCGGTTCCGGCTGAGCCCTGCCGTAGGCTTTGCCAATGCGCCACTTCCCCGTACGCGCCTCTTTGATCTGCGCGCCTGTTCTGTGCTCCATCGTTTTGGGTCCTGCCCTTTTGGCCTCCCCGCAGCTGCAGGCGGGCCCCACCACTACTGCATCGGCCGGCGGGCGCCCCCCCGTTCCAGGGTCCAACGGCAAGGTGGCTACCACCGGCACCACGTTGCCGCTCTCGGCTACCAGGGTAAAGCTTACCCCTGTTGCCTCCATGAACCAGCCCATTGCGTTGTCGGCTCGACCCAACGACGACGCCCTGTTCTTGGCCGACAAGTCCGGTCAAATCCGCGCATTGCGGGCGGGGATCATCGATCCCACTCCAGTGCTCGACATCGTCAAGAAGGTCACCAGCGAAAACGAACGCGGTCTGCTCGGGTTGGCGTTCAAGCCCGATGACCCGACCCGATTGTTCGTTGACTACACCGACCTCAAGGGCAACGTAACCATCAGCGAATTTCCTTTCGACGGCACTCGAGCGGACCCAACCAAAGAACGAGTACTGCTCAGCATTCCCAAAACGTTCAATGAGCACAACGCCGGCAGCATCGTGTTCGACAAGGCGGGCAAGCTGCTCATACCCATTGGCGACGGAGGCGGTTCCGGGGACCCCAGCAACAACGCCCAACGCACCAGCGTTTTATTGGGCAAAGTGTTGCGAATCGACGTTGACCCCACTGCTGATGGCAAGCCCTACGGCATCCCCACAGACAATCCGTTCGTGCCCAAAACCGGGGCTGCCGCCATTTCCGCCAAGAAGGTGATCAGCGGGGCCCGGGGTGAGGTCTGGGCCTATGGATTGCGTAACCCGTGGCGCATCAGCGTCGACCGCAATACAGGAGACGTGTGGGTACCCGACGTTGGTCAGAACACCTATGAAGAGATCAACATGGTGCCCGCCGGCAAGATGGGTATGAACTTTGGTTGGAAACTTCGAGAAGGTAAGCAGGCCTACCTCAAGGGCAGTAAGCCCATTGGCGCCGTGGATCCGTTGTATGACTATCCCCATAAGGACGGGCGCTGCGCGGTGGCAGGCGGCTTTGCCTATCGGGGTACCAAGATTGCCGGTATCCAGGGCTGGTACATCTTCGGCGATGTATGTACCGGTCAGATCAATGCATTGCGCCCCGATGGTGCCGCGTGGACGCCACTCAGTTTGGGGGCCAGGGTGAGCTATCTCACCGCCTTCGGTGAGGACAACGCCGGCGAACTCTATGCACTGTCGCTGGAAGGGTCCGTGGTCCGGCTCGACCCGGCCTGAGCGTCCACCGGGCGGCTGGCCCACAACGCAGCAACCCCCATCGACGAATCGTCACGTGACAATTTCCGGTGGTCCGCAGTTACGGCACGTGACGATTCGCTCACGGGGTGGATCAGAGATGCGCCGAGTCACTCCAGGGTTGCGTAAGCGCGCGTATGGTCACCTTCGAGTTGGCGGCCGGCGACCTCGGCCACACACGATCGAAGAT
>JANYHQ010000172.1 GCA_025358985.1 Acidimicrobiales bacterium | reverse complement strand
CGCATTGGTCAGCAGATTGTCGACAACCTGGCGCAGTGCATCGGGATCCCCGGCGACTTTTCCCAAAGGAGTTCCGGTTGGGGAAATCCGCTCTTCTCTGAAGGAAATGACACGGCCTGGTTCAATCGCACCCGCATCAGTAACCGCGTCAGAGCAGATAAGGGCAACATCTACCGGCTGGCGCCGAGACTGACGCTGTTCGTCGGACCGGGCCAGTACGAGGAGATCGTCCACCAATCGGCCCATCCGGGCACTCTCGGTCTCCACCCGAAGCATCGCCTTTGACAGCGCGTCCCTCTCCGACAAACCACCCTGGCGGTACAGCTCGGCCCAGCCCCGAATGGAAGTGATGGGCGTCTGGAGCTCATGGGAGGCATCGGACACGAATCGGCGCAACCGTTGTTCCACGTCATCTTTGGCTACCGACACAGCCGACCGTTCGTCGATGGACGCTCGGAGGCGACTCACCATGACGTCGAGAGCGGTTCCCAACTCCTGCAGTTCAGCATGGGGGCTTGATGCTCCGGGACCCAAGGACACATCGCCATCGGCAATCCGGCCGGCCGCATGGGCCATAGTCCCAAGTGGCTTCAACGATCGACGCAAACGGCAAATGATGTGAGTGCCGCCCCGATGAGCACCGCCCCCGAACCGAGAGTAAGTGCACGTATGAGATCGGCAATGCTCTGGTCCACGAACGTCATCGGGGTGGCTTCAACGTCGAGATTGCCATCAGCGCGTGCCACCGCCATGATCCGATTGCGGGTGTCACCTGACGCGGCGTTGACGAATCGTGCCCTACCAGGGCGCACCGGGCCGGCGAGTTCGTGCTGTACCCATTCTGCACTGATCACTGGGAGCGGGTCGGGGGATGCCTGGGTCCCTGACGGTCCGGATACCAGGACGGTGCCGCGTGGGTCGATCACCAGGTGGGCACTGGCGCGCGACTCGCCACCTGCTGCCGAGGCCCGTGGTGGAGGCGGAGTCAAGGGCTGCTCCCGGCCTTGACTAGCGAGGGCACCACGCATCCGGTCGTCCACCTGGGAAAGCAGATCGGCGCGGGTCTGTCGGGTGACGAAGACCGCCAGAACCACCAGCGCCAGGGCAACCACGACCGCCAGTCGAAACGCCAACGCCACCCGGAGCTTCACGACTGGTCCGGCGGCCGGATGCAATAGCCGAAGCCCCGGCTGGTGTGGAGGAGTTTGGGCTCGATGGTGTCGATCTTTTGGCGTAATGCGCTGATGTACGTTTCCACAATCCGACCATCGGCCTCCGAGTGGTATCCCCATACCCGTTCCAAAATCTGGTCCTTGGACACAACGGTACCGACGTTGGTGAGGAGATATGTGAGCAGACGAAATTCGGTAGGGGTGAGAGCAACCTCTTCTTCACCCCGCCAAACCCGCCGCGCATCCTCATCGAGCGCCAGATCGGCGCCGCGCAACATCGCTCGCGCCGCGCTTGCGTCGGTTCGGGTCCGCCGGAGAACGGCTTCCACCCGGAACCTGAGTTCCTCCAGGCTGAACGGTTTCGTGAGGTAGAGGTCATAGGTGCCTCGACCGGCCGCCCGGAGTGCATCAGCACCGGTGGCCACCACCAGTACCTCGTAGTGAGCGGAGCGCATCGCACTGGCCAATAGTTCTCGGATGGCGTCATCGTCTTCTACCCGCAACAAGCTGGTGGATGTGGTTCCGGGTAGCGACATCAAGGCTGAGGATAGAGGCCGAAGCTCAAGGAACGCCCAAGACGGTCGACAAATCACCACTTCGATGGGAAGGAGTCGCTGAGCTTGGATTTGTAACGTTTTCCCAATGGTCCGATCTCCCCTGTATCGATGTCTTGTTCCTGCACTCGTGATAGTTGCCATTCTCGGATCTGGTGTCTCGAGCCAGGCGGCCACGTCCAAACAACCTCGCCGCGCCACCACCATCACGGTCAAGAACGTGGCTGCGACATCCGGCGTGTCGACGCCAACCAGCATGACGCTGACAAGCCCCGTTATCGTCGCGAGCGGTACCCTTCCGGTTGCCTATACATGCGACGGGGCAGCTCGGACGCCACCGCTGCAATGGACCCCCGGCCCCAAAGCAACGGTGAGCTACGCAGTGGTGATGCATCATGTTGCGGGACCAGGGGACACCCATTGGTACTGGGTGCTTTACGACATCGCCTCAACGGTGACGCACCTCGATGAAGGGGTGGCGCCACCTGCCACGGTCGGCACCAACAGCGTGAATCATCGTAGC
>JANYHQ010000111.1 GCA_025358985.1 Acidimicrobiales bacterium | reverse complement strand
TCGATGCAGAACCACTACAACCTCCTCTACCGGGAGGAAGAGCGCGAGATGTTGCCGCTCTGCGTTGATCAGGGTGTGGGAGTCATCCCTTGGAGTCCCTTGGCCAGGGGACGACTCACGCGATCCTGGGATGGCGGAAGTGCTCGGGAAGAAACCGACGAGTTCGGTAAAACGCTCTACCACGAGGACGATCGGTTCGTGGTGGACGCAGTGGCCAAGGTAGCTGACGCCCGAGCGGTACCCCGTGCGCAGGTGGCGCTGGCATGGGTGTCGCGTCACTCGGCGGTAAGTGCTCCTATCATCGGGGCTACCAAGTTGGCCCACCTCGATGACGCCATTGCGTCGCTGAGCATCACGTTGACAACCGATGAGGTGGCCGAACTCGAGGCCCCGTATCAACCGCATTCAACGGCAGGCTTCATCTAGTCAGCCCTTAGCTCGTAGCACCGTTTGGGTCTGGGTGGTCTTGGCCACCCGCTTACCCCGGTGATCACGGATCTCGGTCTCGATCACGATTGTCGAACCGCCCACATGCAATGGCATCGAGATAGCAGACACCGTACCGCTGCGGACAACTCCTAGAAAGACGGTCTTGGACTCAATCGGAATCGGCCAGTGCCGTTTGCAAGAAGTCGGTGGGGTCAGTCATGTCCCATAGCCTGCACCGATATCCTCTGCCTTATGCAACCGGTCCCTGATCAGTTCTACACCGGACTCATTGCGCAGGCCTATGCACCACTGCGAGGCAGTGTCGCCCCCTCAGCTCCGATGCGCGCTTTGTACAGCGGTGGGGTGAGCCGGCGCTGGAGTTGGGCTGTGGGCACGGCGAGCCGTTGCTGGAGTTGGTGGCGGCGGGCCTCGATGTCACCGGGCTGGACTCATCACCCGACATGCTCGAATTGTGCCGCCTGGAAGCGGATCGCCGGGACCTTCGAGTGCAGTTGTTCTGCCAGTCAATGCAAGCCATGGACATAGGGCGACGATTCCGATCCATCTACCTCGCCGGACCCACGTTTCAACTCATCATCGATCTTGCCGATGTCGCCCATGCACTCCACCGAATTGCCGCCCACCTCACTCCTGATGGGCGGGCCCTCATCCCACTGTTCACTCCTCAGCCCGCCGATCCGGCCACCATCGGTGTGTGGAGGGAGCACGTCACGGCGGATGGGGAGACGCTGGCTGTTCGCACCGTGGCCGAGTCGTATCGGCTTGGAGAGCAACGGGTGGACATCACGTTGGAGTATCGACGTGGACCGTCGACGGAACCGATCGAACTCGTTGAGCGCACTTGGTCGTTGCGGTGGTACGACGATGGTGAATTCGAGGCGCTGGCATCAACTGCCGCCCTGGCGGTGGAGCGAACCGTGGACCATGGCCAGTTCGGGCGGTCCCTCATTCTCACGCTCGCCTCCACTACTTGATGGGCAATGATTGCCAGCCATGTTCGACCAACCTTGCGATGATCCTGCTCTCGCTCTGGTGTGTGCACTGGAGTCGAGTTTGCTCACCCCGCAAAGTCGCCAAGACGCAGCTTTTCTGCACAGAGTTCTGCATCCGGACTTCATTGAGTTCGGCGCATCCGGGCGCACGTGGACACGCCAGAGCATCATTGCCGATCTTTCCTCGGCCTCACCCGCGGCCTCGATCGAAGCCACCGCCATGACGGCTCGGCGGATCGATACGGGCACCATCTTGGTCACCTACCACGCGGATCGCGGCGGCCTGCGGTCGCTGCGCAGTTCCATCTGGGTACAGCACCATGCGAATTGGACCATGCTGTTCCATCAGGGAACCCCAGCCGTGCGGGAGTCACATGATGCACAAGCTTTAGTGTGACGCCATGGTCCGGCGACAAAAGGCAACCGTTGGTGACGTACATGCTTTGGGTGCCGCCATGCCCGGAGCAGAGCGAAATGACGGACCAGCAGGCAATGCCGTCTACGCCGTTCGAGCCAAGAGCTTTGTGTTCTTTCGAACGCCTCGCCCCGATGCGGTTGACCCCAAAAGCGGTGAACGATTTGCGGACGTCATCGTCTTCTGGGTGCCATCCGAGGACGACAAGCAGGCCTTGGTGGATGATGCGTCGACACCGTTCTTCACCACTCCACATTTCAAGGGGCACACATCCGTGTTGTTGCGTGCCAGTCGCGTAGGCGAACTCAATTACGACGAACTGGCCGAGGTGATTGCCGACGCTTGGTTGACACGTGCTCCAAAGCGTCTTGCGGCGCAGTGGCTTGGTGCACAGTGACTGACTCAGATCAGTTTCGATGTGAACTCTGTGGATTCGACTTCGAGCAAGTAGGTCAACTTACAATTGGACCAAGAGTTATCCGGTCCGCTGGCGCCATCGCCGCGCTCATCACCGAGCGTCCCGAACTTGGTTCCCTACGACCATCTCCTGAGCGTTGGTCAGTCAACGAATATGCGGCGCATGTCCGCGATGTGTTCATCCTGATCCGTGATCGACTGGTGGTTGGTCTTGTGGAAGAGAATCCCGGATTCAAACCGGGGTACAAGGACGAACGACTTGCACTCGGTCTCTACGCAGCAGACACCGCAGCCGCCCTGGCCAACGAACTCCCGCCAGCTGCGGCCATGTTCACTCGCCTCTTCGACGCCATCGACCCCACACACTTGATGCGGCCGGTGCAGTACGGATTCCCCGATCCGTCCGAGCAGACGTTGTTGTGGATGGGCCGCCAAGCAGTACACGAGAGTGAGCACCATCACCTCGACATCATCGAGAACCTTCGACTACTGTCAGGTACCACTAAGGTAGTGTAAAGGTATGACCACAACGAAGCGGAAACTGTCCCTTTCTCTCGACGACGATTTGATTGCTGAGCTGGGGATGAACGCCGAGGCGCTCTCTGCACAGGTCAATGAGGCAGTGCGCCAAGAGGTGGGTCGGCGGCGGCGTCAGCGTGCTCTTGGTGCCTTGCTCGAGCACTTGGAGACTGAGGCCGGGCCTCTCGATACCGATGAGGACGAAGCGGAAATCGCTCGGTTTATGCGACTACTTGGCGGTGAGGCATGAAGCTCGTATTGGACCAAGCGGCTGTAAGCGCCCTTGCCGAGCCGCCCTCGAACTCCCAGCGTCAGGTGCGCAGAGCGATGACAGCGGCAGCACGGCTACGACGCGACGTCACAGTTCCGACGGTGATCCTGGCGGAGCTCTACCGCGGTGCCGGCCGGAACCGGATGATCGATTCGCTGCTCTCACGTGAGGTGGAGGCTTTGGAGTTGCGCGACACCGACCGTGTGCTGGCCCGGTTGGTTGGGGGGGTACTGGCCGCCGCTGGTGCAGGTTCCGAGGACCTGGCAGATGCCCACGTGGTGGCTGTTGCGGTCGAGGCGGGAGGCGGGGTAATCCTCACTGTTGACGACGACGATCTCACCCGACTCGCCGGTCCATATCGAACCATCTTGGTGGAGCGCCTCGCCTCACTGTGAACTGGCGAGCAGCAACCGCG
>JANYHQ010000135.1 GCA_025358985.1 Acidimicrobiales bacterium | reverse complement strand
GGTGATGCTCTACCGTCCGCCGGCCTTTGGTTTGATCGTCGAGTCCGAATTGGCGTGCCCAACCGTACATCTACTACGCGCGCGTACGTAGACTGCTCCACCATGGACGAGGGTGGCGCGCGTTCAGCCCTGGAGCAGTTGGCGGTGGAATTGGTCGATGGAGGTGACCGCTCAGACGCTCGGCCATTCTTAGTAAATGGAAGGGATCGTTCCGGGAGGCAACGTTCCGACCCCAAGACGATGAGTTACCTGTTGGCGTTACTAGCAACCAACGCGTAACGCCGCCGCGGGTCGTTCGGTCCTTCTCCGAGTTCGACGACGTGCCCAGCCTGGACAAGATTATTCAGTCGTTGGCGGGTCCACCGGATGGACTTCCCGAGTTCCGCGGCGATGTCGCTCGTTCGTGCGGCGCCTCGAGCGAGAACCGTCATGACGTCGTCGTCGGCCTGGTGCACCGGCGTAATCGCACTCTTGCTCGATCGCAGGACCACTCGGAGCCGACCGGCGGCTTCGACGAACTCTGGCTCGGGGAGGCCGGCTTCGCGACATGCCTTCGTCATCCGTGGGATTCCGCTGCCCCATTGTTCGACCAGTTCGAGTTCGTTCATGACTCGGGCGATGGCGTGGTTGCGGATTCGTGAAAGGCCCGTTCGAACGTCGTCGATAGTGAGGCCGTATGGCATGACGCCTGGGCTTTCGATTTCGAGACGGTCTTCGAAGATCGAGACGCGTATTGGAGCGCCGAGCTGGGAGTAGTCGGCGTGGGCGACGGCGTTGACTAAGGCTTCGCGAACTGCTTGCAATGGATATTCGGGGCGTTCGGTCCTCGTCAGTCCTTCGATCGTTATGGCATTGCGTGTGTGGCGCCGGATGAAGTGCATCACGTTGTCGAGTTCTTCGAGGGGCGGCCCAGTGAAGCGAGTCGTGTCGATGATGTCGGTGCGATCCACCCCAGCGAACCGACCTGCTTGAATCCACGCGTCGGGAATGATGCCATCACGTTCCTTGCCGAACAGAACGATGCCGGCGACGGTCGGTACATCGCGACCCTGCGCCCGCGTCACGAGTCGAAGCGTTTTCAGATCTTTGACGTTGACCCGGCGCCGGTTGGCGAATGCACGCCGTACAGCGGCCAGATCGACATCGCTTGCGGTGAGGTGTGCGAGCGGCGACTCGTCAAAGCTCACCCCTTCGGCCTCGCGCTGCAACTGGCTGATGAGTTGCGGATCTGCTTCCCGGTTCGTTGACCCGAGACGGACATACACGGTTGGGGTTCGGTTTCCCAGTCGAAGGTGATGCGGTCGAAGTGGGCTGAGGTGCACGGTTACAACGAGCAACTGGGTGCGCCGCCAAGGCACCACGGCAATGTCCGGTACCAGACGTGGTTCGATTCGGTCGGCGATCAGGTTCGCGAGCCTCTCTTCGTCCGTGAGTGGGGATGGCGAGCCCACCACTCGCCTCGTCCCGTCTTCAACACCGACTACGAGCACCCCGCCGGCCGAATTCGCGAACGCAGCGATCGAACGAAGAACACCGTCGGGTGAGGTCAAATCCCTCTTGAACTCTACCGTCTTGCTCTCAGGCGAACGTAGGATTAACTCGATGTCCATAGCTCGGCAGTCTACTCGGCAGAGATCTTCGAAGAAGGGTGCCGAGTCGGAACAACCACATCCAAGAAGGACCACCGCATCGTTACTCGGCACGGGATTCGTGCCGAGTACTGCCGAGTAGTTGCAGCTGACGAGTGACTGAGGACGCTCAGCGATCGGAAGGTCCGAATCAGGTGGCGAACCACGACCGCTCACCGAGGCGCGTGGCATCGCACGTCGACGCGCGGCGGAGCGAGAACTCGAACTGTGCGCCCGACGGGTTTGCGTACTGCGCGGCGGCGGCCGGACGCTGAATTGGAGCTTCTACAAGCGCTGGCGTCGGCGCAGACGGTAGTAAGCGCGCGTACGTAGACCGCTCTACGAACTGCCTGGACGGGGACGTAATTGGTGGACAAAACGTAAACAAAGGAACACGCAACCGCAGGTCATGGACTGTATAAACACGTAGCATCACCTTGGCAAATCTGGGGCTTCGGATGCGCTCGATGATGAATCGCCACCGCTCAGACCGCGTCGACGCCGTAGTGGATGGCGTAGCCGTTCTCGACCGAAGCAACGATGCCGACGACTTCGAAGTACGTACCCCAAAACATCGTTTCGCGAAGGTCTTCCACCACCGCCTGATACGCCATGACCTCGGCGGCCTCCCAAAGGATCACGTCGCTCACGTCGGCGGAGAACGCCTCGGCATCAAAGAACCTCATCGACACCT
>JANYHQ010000129.1 GCA_025358985.1 Acidimicrobiales bacterium | reverse complement strand
CTTGACCTGGCGGCCAACGAAAGTCGACGGACCGGTGTTGATCGCCAGACCCACGAGATGAACGACCACGTCGCATCCATGCGTACCGAAGGCGACGCGTTCATCCGAATGCTCGCCGTCCTCATCCCCACCCCCCACGGAGGTGGACGATGAGCGTCACTGCGCTCACCAACGTCGGTGAGTTCTTCTCCGAGCACTACTTGGAGACTGCGCTCCAGGGCGGCCTCACCCAGCTCAAGGCCCGGTGGGACCGCGAGGAGCGGGCCGAGAAGCCCACCACCCGTCGCCGCGTACGGGGCCTGGGGCGTGCCTACTTTGCCGACCGGGCCGAGGCGGCCGAAACGCCCAACGGCGAGGCGGCCCGGCGCATTGCCGGCGCATTGCCGGCGCTGTGCTGGACGCCTTCGGGTTCCACCCGCACCCCGTGGACTGGGACACCGAACGTGGCGAAGGCGTGGCGGTACGGGTCCCGGTACTGCACCGCACCCGTATCTCTACCGGTACGCATGTGGTGGCCTTGGTGCTCCCGTTCTTCACCCAGCCCACTGCTGTGTTCGCCCACGACCCCGACGATCCGTCGGCTGATCTCCGCCTGTTGGATGCCGTTGATGCGGGCGACAAGGTGATCACCGACCCGGCTACGGCGATCTCCACGGTGTTTGCTTGTGACGACGCCCCCCGCTTCGTCCTGGCGGTGGCCGGCGCCCTCCTGGTGTTGGCCGATCGTGCCACATGGTCCGAGGGTCGCTACCTGGTGGCCGACATCGATGGGGCGCTGGGGCGCGCCGACCACAAGGAGCTCGACACGCTGGCGGCCCTGTTCTCGTCGGACGCCCTGGTGCCCGACGATGGGGGGTCGGCCGCCCTTGACGGGTTGTTGGCCAACTCACGCAAGCAAGCCGTAGGGGTATCCAAAGACCTGCGTGAGGGGCTGCGGCGAAGCGTGGAACTGTTGGCCAATGAAGTGATCAACCGTCGCACGGACAAGCACCTGGGCGTCCAAAACGTGCGCGGGATCGAGAGTGACCTCACCCGCCAAAGCCTGCGCTGGCTGTACCGGGTGTTGGTGCTGCTGTTTGCTGAGGCCCGCTCCGAAATGGGGGTGCTGCCCACCGACAATCCCGAGTACCACCAGGGGTATGGGCTCGACCGCCTCCGTGAGCTGTCGTTGCGCGAACTGCACGGCCACCACGCCCGCAATGGGACGCACCTGCACGAGTCGGTGGAGCTGCTGTGCCGCCTGGTGCACCAAGGCCACAACGCCACCAACGTGGCCCAGGCCCTGGTGTTTGACCGCAACGGCGATGGTATGGGTACTGATGATGTGGGGCTCAGCATTATGCCGCTCGACGCCATGTTGTTCTCGCCCGACGCCCTCCCACTGTTCAAAGGGATCATGCTGCGCAACGAGGTGGTGCACCAGGTATTGGGCCTGTTGCTGCTCACCAAGGAGAGCCGTGGGTCCGAGCGGCAGTTTGTGTCGTACTCCACGTTGGGGATCAACCAACTGGGCGCCGTGTACGAGGGTTTGATGGCGTACACGGGGTTCTTCGCCACCGAGGACCTGTTCGAGATCGCCCAACCGGTGGTCAAGGCCAAGGCCCCTCCGGTTGCCGAAGTAGAGGTCGATAACCAGGACGGGGACAGTTCGGACGCAAACGATTTGGAGCCCGACGAATCCGATCCGGATGAGCCCGCCGATGATGTCGGCGAGGCGACGACCACGGAGAAGTTGGAGAAGATGGAGAAGTCCGAGACCAAGGCGGACAAGGGAACGTGGGTCATTCCCCAGCGCCTGGCCGACAACTATCCGCCCGAGGTATTTGTTCGTGAGGTCGGCAAACACGGAGCGCCCGGCGTGCGGCGCACATACGCCAAGGGCGACTTCGTGTACCGCATGTCCGGCCGCGACCGTCAACGCTCAGCCAGTTACTACACGCCCGAGGTGCTCACCCGTTGTGTGGTGAAGCACTCGTTGGCCGAGTTGCTCACCGATGATATGCGCGCCGATCAGTTGTTGACCCTCACCATTTGCGAGCCCGCGTTGGGGTCGGGTGCGTTCGTCAACGAGACAGTCAACCAGTTGGGGGCCGAATACCTGCGCCGGGCGCAGGCCGAGCGGGGCGAGGTGTTGGACCCCGAGCGCTATCACCTGGAGCTGCAGAAGGTAAAGGCGCACCTGGCGCTCAACAACGCCTACGGCGTGGACCTCAACCCCACGGCGGTGGAATTGGCCGAGGTGTCGGTGTGGCTCAACGTGATGCATCCCGGCCTGGCCGCCCCCTGGTTTGGGATGCGCTTCCGGCGCGGCAACTCGTTGATCGGTGCCCGCCGGGCCACGTACACCACCAACCAGTTGCCGAAAGGCGCATGGAAGGACCTTTCGCCCACCGACCGGCCGTTGTCTGCGCACCCGTTCGGCAACGGCATCGTCAACGGGGAAATCCACCACTTCTTGCTTCCGGCCCATGGGTGGGCGGCATCGGCTGACAAGAAGGAAGCGAAGGAGCTCCGTCCCAGCGAGGCTGCGGCGTTGCGGAAGTGGCGCAAGACGATGTTGAAAGGCGTCGCCGAGCGTGATGGCAAGCGCCTGGTGGCGCTCTCGCGGCGGGTCGAAGCGCTGTGGGGCCACGCCGCCCGCCGGTTGGACTTGTTGCACCGCGAGATGCGCCACCACATCGGGGTATACGGCCAGGCCGACCCCAACCGATCGACGGTGAGGATCGCCGCCAGTCGTGACCTGGCGGCGAGCCAGCTCACCCGTAACGACTCACCGCTGGGTCGTCTGCGCCTGGTGATGGACGCCTGGTGCGCCATGTGGTTTTGGCCCGTGCACGCTGTGCAAAACCCGCCGAGCTGGGCGC
>JANYHQ010000104.1 GCA_025358985.1 Acidimicrobiales bacterium | reverse complement strand
CTAGCGCGCTAGACCAGAGCGGCACTTCCCGGGCCGAAACTATCCTTTGCGAACCACTCCCTGATGCACCACGGTCCTCTGGATCAACCGCCGCTGAATCACCGCAGCTGGATCTACTGGCCGAGTTGGTTGAGTTGCGTGCGCACCTTGCTACCAGCGAGGCCCATCTCCATGCCGCTCGACGCAAGCTCGACTGGTTCTCCCGTACGCCCGTGTATCCCCTGTATCGGGCGCTACGCCGAATGATTGGCTCCTCATGACCGACCTCATCCGCCATGAAGCAACTCCGGACCGCCCCCGCACCGTGTCCGGGAGTCAGGACCGCAACGCCTCCGGCGGGTCGTCTCCACGCGAATTGTGGGCGGGTCGCGAATTGCTGTGGAACCTCACCTTGCGCGAACTGCGTTCCAAATACAAGCGTTCGGCCTTGGGATGGGCCTGGTCCATGGTGAACCCGCTCAGCTCCATCGCCATCTATGCGGTGGTATTCACGCTCATCATTGGCGTGGGTGCGCCCAAGGGCAATCCCAGCAACATGAACAGCTTCACCATGTATCTCACGTGCGCACTTCTGCCGTGGAACTTCCTCGCCACCTCGATCTCGGCTTCCACCGGTTCATTGGTAGGCAATGCCAATTTGTTGAAGAAGGTGTATTTCCCCCGGGAGTACATCGTTCTGGCCACGGTGCTGTCGTGGGCGGTGTCGTTTCTCATTGAGTTGGCCGTGCTGTGTGTGGCGTTCCTATTTTTTGGCAAGGTGGTCTTTGGTTGGATCCCTGTGGTGTTGGCCCTGGTCGTGATTCAAACGGTGCTTGTCACCGGGTACTCGTTGGCCCTGGCGGCGCTCAATGTGTACTTCCGCGACGTGCAGCACTTCATCTCCATCGCCTTACAGGTGTGGTTCTATCTCACGCCCGTGGTGTATCCGATATTCAACGAAACGAAGGTGTACATACCGGTACGCCTCAACCGGTTCGGCCTCGACATCCCGGTGCGGCGCATCTACGAGCTGAACCCCATGGTGCATGTGGTCACCGCCTTTCGCAACCTGCTCTACGACGGTCGGCTACCAGGGGCGGCGTCCATGGTGTACCTCATCGTGTCGTCCGGCGTGATCCTGGCGCTGGGCTGGGCCGTATTCCGCAAACTGGAACCCCGTATGGTGGAAGAGCTCTAGTCCAGCTATCGGTGGTTACTCTGCGTGGGGGTCGAACCGCTGACTCATCGGGGTAGGGTTCATCAGAGCAGGTACCGGTGTACCCCACAGTGTTGGATTGGCTGCGGAGTTGGCGGGTCTTGTGCTTGTCGCCGTCGGGACGCTCCGACGGCCCTCGATTCTCCGGAGGTCCAACATGATCGATTCGCGCAACAACTGCGGTGCTCCCACGCCCGCACGCAGGGTATGGCCGAAGCTCGGTGTGGCTGCGGTGATCAGCGCCGCGCTGCTGGTAGCGCCCACCGCCGGTCTGGCCCACGCCGCCACTGCCACCAAGAAGACCACAGCCAAGAAGGCGGCCACCAAGAAGGGCTCCACTAAGACCCCCAAGTTCACGGCCAAGAAAACCATTCCGGCCAAGGCATCGAAGAAGGTCAAGAACCTGTTCCAGCCCAATGGTCGGGCGCCGTTGGCGGCCCCCCCGTTTGTGGCGCTCCCCGTGTCCAAGGACCCCGCTCTACCCAGCGCTCCTGATGAGACTGCGGCATTTGCCAAAGTGCAGCCGGGTGGTGGCATCTTCACCATGCTCATCATCGGGTCCGATGCACGGCCCAACGAAGCCCCCGAAAAGACGCGGGGCGACTCGCTACATCTCTTCATGTACAATCCAGCCCTCAAGAAGGGCACGTTGGTGGGCATCCCGCGTGACTCGTACGTTCAAAGCGATTCCGGGCCGCGCAAGATCACCGAAGTGCTGTCCACGTCGGGGCCTGACGCCGTGGTGGCAGCTGTCAACGGTGTTAGCGGCTTGAAGACAAAACGCTATGTACTCACCGGATTCGCCGGGTTTGCGGCCATCGTGGATCAGGTGGGTGGCGTCAACGTGTTGGTGAAGCCAGCGGTCAACGATGTGTACTCGGGGGCCACGTTCGCCGAAGGTTGGTTTGCTTTCAACGGCAAGGCGGCCCTGGCCTACTCCCGGGCCCGCAAGAGTCTGCCCAACGGTGACTTCGATCGCTCGCTGAACCAGTCCAAGGTGTTGGTGTATAGCCTGGCCCGGCTACGTGAGCAAACCAGTGAGCTCACCACTCTCACACGGTGGGTCAACATCCTGCGCAAGAACACCATCAGCAATTCCGCTGCTGGAGACTGGTTGTATCTGGCCCAGGTGGCTCGTGGAATAGACCCGGGAAGCATTTCGTCCATTGTGTTGCCCGGCTCGTCGGTGAACATCGGCGGTAGCGACGTGGTGAAGCTCAACGACGCCAAGGTGAAGGCCATCTTTGCCGATCTGGCCGACGGGGTGCTGAGTAAGGAGTCGGTGCAAGCAGCCATTCCCACACCCACCATCCCGGAGGGCTCCGCCCCGGTGGAAACGGCTCCCACCACCGTGGCAACCCCTTTAACCACCGTAGGGACCCCGGCCACCACGGTCGCCCCCTAGAGCTTTCGACACCGGCGGTCGAGGGCACCGTGAAGCATCGCTGTACCTCCCGCTAGTGTCGGACCCGCAATGGCACCGCAGCTCAAATTCCAGTGGCCACAGCGCCGCGGCCCGTCCGACCCATGGTTTCGGATCGGCAATGTCGATGTAGGCACCACGGCCATCGTGGTGGCGCTTGGCGTGCTGTCCTTTTTTATCTACGCCGTGAACAAGGTGTTCCTGTTCCACCTGGCGTATTCCCCGCCCGATATTGCCCGCGGACAGCTCTGGCGCCTCATCACGTGGCCCATGGTGAACCAGCCCGACATCTTCACCGCGTTCACCTTGTTCATCCTGTGGATCTTCGGTCATGACATCGAAGCGCAATTTGGCCGTATTCGCTTCACGAAGTACCTCGCCCTTTTGGTCGTCGTCCCGGCCATCATTACCCTGGGGGCGTACTACCTGCTCGGTGGACTCAACGCCTCCAACCTGAATTCCATCGCCACCATTGCGGTGCAGGGCGTCCGTCTGCTGGAACTGGGCGTGTTCGTGGCCTACGTCGCCGAACGCCCCGGTGCCCGCTTCTTCTTCGGCATTCCGGCGTGGGTGTTGGTGGCGGTGTTCATTGGCTTGGATGTGCTGAGATATTTGGCCGACCGCCTATGGCTGGCACTGGTGTTCGAGCTGCTGGTGGCCGGTCTGGCCTTGGTGTTGCTACGGGCCTTCGGATTCGGTAGCGGTGTGCAGTGGGTGCCGCTGGTGCGACTGCCGGCATTCATCGTGGGCGAAGGCGTGCCCCGAAACCGTCGGGCGACTGGCAACTCGTCGCAGCCCAGCCGGACGGCGGGCCCCAAGCCGAGTCGTCGGACAGGGAAGTCATCGACCAAGACGTCCGGACTCTCCAGCGACGCCACCAGTGGTGTGGTCACTGGGCCTTGGGAGGGCAGCAGTTCCGCTCCGGCCAGCGAGCGAGAGGTGGATGCCATTCTCGACAAAATCGCCGCCAACGGAATGGAGTCGCTTACGAGCGAGGAGCGCCGAGCTCTCGAAGAGGCCAGTCGGCGCCGCCGCGACGGCCGTACCTGATATCCCCGTGGCGTTCATCACCCGCGTCGCCAACGTGGCGCTGCCGTTCGGATCGCCACGTCGCGCCCACCTAGTCCGGGCGGCGCGTGGCCTTGGCATGCTCGGTCCTCCTGCATCTACTGATTATCAGTACTGGATTGAGAACGTTGAGCCATATCTGTTCGGCCCGGCGATCCACGTGGTGGACGGTGACGGCCACCCATCGTTCAGCGTGGTGGTACCGGTGTACGACGGCACGCCGGACCGGTATCTGCAACCAATGGTCACCAGTGTCATCAACCAGAGCTACGGGCGCTGGGAACTGATCATCGCCGACGCCACCACTTCGCCTGACCGAGTTGCCGCCGTGGCCCGGGCGTGCGAAACCGATCATCGGGTGCGGCGGGTGAAAGTTGGCGCAAACCTCGGAATCTCCGGCAACACCAACATGGCGTTGAGCGTAGCCACCGGCGATTGGGTGGCATTCTTGGACCACGACGACACGCTGTCACCCCACGCATTGAACGAGTTGGCGCTGGCCGTGGTGGCTCACCCGGGATGCCACCTCGTGTACTCCGACGAGGACAAACTGCTGGACTCCGGGGACCGGCGGGCCCGTCCTCATCTCAAATCGGACTTTTCTCCTGACCTCATCCTCAACGTCAACTACATCACCCATTTCACGGCGGCGCGCCGCGACGTCTTGGAGCGGGCGGGTTTCCTCCGTCCCGAATTCGACGGCGCCCAAGATTATGAACTGTTGTTGCGCCTGATCCGAGCGGCACCGCCCGGTGGCATCGTGCACGTACCCAAGGTGCTGTACCACTGGCGGGAGGCGCCCACCTCCACGGCCTCCAATTTCAGCGTGAAATCGAGCGCCCTTGATGCTGGCGTGCGGGCCATCACCGAGCATCTCCGCGCCACTGGTCGCCCCCAGGACAGCGTCACCGCCATCGACAACCGGCCTGGCTTCTACCGGGTGCGCCATCACGTTCCACCAGGCACCACCGTGACCCTGATGCTGGCCGGCATCCACGACGTACCGGCCGCCCAAGCGCGTCTGGAACGACTGTTGCGGCGAGGGGCACCACCGTTGGTGACCCAGATCATCTCCGATGTTGCTCTACATCTTCCGCCGGGGATCGACGAGCACCTGGCCATCATCGACGTGGGCCGATCGTTCGACGCCGCCAGCATGGCCGCCCATGCCACTGGCGATGTCATTGTGTACCTGGGTGGGCCAGCCACGCCCGATGCCGATGACTGGACCGAGGATCTCACTGGAGCGCTACTGCAACCCCACGTGTTTGCCGTGGCGCCGCGCATCATCAGCCCCGGCAAACAGGTGGTGGACATGGGACTCGTGGCCATCGACGACCATCTCGTGTCGCTGGTGCACGGCTCCCCGGATGTGGACAGCCCCTTCGGAACGATGGAGTGGGTACGCAACGTGGATGCGCTGTCGGGTCGGGCCTTCGCCATTCGGCGTGCTGATCTGGCGCAACTCGACGAGCCGGGGGTGGAACCCACTGTGGGTGATCCCTTTCCTGCTCCATTCACTCCTCGACGTTTTCTGGTGGCGGCGCGCAACGCCGGCCAACTCAATCTGGTGTGGTCCCACCAGAGCGCCACCATCACCGGTACCGCCCTTGCGCAAACGCGATGGTTCAATCCGCAGCTGTACCGATTGGGGGGCACACTCACCACGTCCAAGGGCTTCGACGAATCGTTCCGGGTGGATGGTGGCCCCCTGTGGTGAACCATGTGCTGCCCAACGTGGCGGTGGTCATCGTGTGCTGGAACAACGAGGCGTTGCTGCCGGGTTGCCTCGGAGCAATAAGCGCGCAGACATATCCGGCTCATCTGGTACATACCATTGTGGTTGACAATGGATCCCACGATGATTCGGTTCCGTACCTTGCACGCGAGCACCCTCACGTGGAGGTTATCGCCCTCGGGTGGAACAGCGGGTTCTCCATTGCCAACAACACAGCCATTCGCCAGGCCTTCAAGAACCCTGATGTGCGCTACGTGGCGTTGGTCAACAGCGACGCCCATCTGGCCCCCGACTGGATGGCGACGGTGGTGGCCGAGGCGCTGCGCAAACCCAAAGGTGCTTCGTTTCAGTCACTGACCCTGGACTACGCCGATCACCGCATGATCGACAGTCACCACATCTTCGTGGCCCGCAATTTGCAGGCTACCCAGTCAGGCAATCGTGGTGTGCATGACCGCGAATTCCACACCGAGCGGGTGTTTGGGGTCAACGCTGCCGCAGCGCTGTACTCCCGGGCGTTTCTCGAGGCCCAACCATTCGAGGACTATCTCGATGAGCAATTGGGTATGTACCTGGAGGATGTGGACCTGGCCGCGCGAGCCGTGGTGATGGGCTGGGAGAGCTGGTTCGTGAGTGGTACGTACGCGTATCATATGGGGTCCGCCAGTTCCAAGAAGCGGGCCAGCGGGTTTTCGTTATATATGACATGGCGTAATCAGCCGGGCATGCTCATCTCCAATCTCCCGGCGCGCACGCTGTTGAGAGCACTGCCGTCAGCGATCAAGGCCGACGTACAGA
>JANYHQ010000078.1 GCA_025358985.1 Acidimicrobiales bacterium | reverse complement strand
CTCGTCATTGGTGAAGTGCAAGAAGTACGGCAATGTGATGTCGTTGTGCAGTGTGAGGCCCAGCCCAGCCCCGCCGGTGCCTGCGTACATGAGTTCTTCGCCCACAATTGCGTTGTATCGAAAATCATCCGAGCCACCCCCTCCGTAGTGCTGAGGGGCCTGCATGGCCAAGAATCCGTTGGCACCCGCCTTCTTGAACAACTCTCGGGGCACAATGCCGTCGCGCTCCCACTGCAAGAAATTGGGAGTGATCTCCTGAGCCACGAAACGCCGGAACGCATCGCGGAACATCAGATGCTCGTCTGTGAAGATGGTCCGTTCCATAGTGATGCGTCCTTGAGTGCTCAGCTGGCGGCGACGATGGGACGTTTGGACTGGTAGCACTCCGTGTAGCCGAGGGCCTTGGCCCGGATGGCAATTGGACGAAGCGGATCGGTGAACGGTGAATTACGCGGTGATGCCTTGATAGCGGCCACCGCCTTGTCGGCATCGGCATAGATGGCGTTGATCTGGACCTTCTGCTTGTCGGGTGCCTTCAGCAATCGCAAACGTTTTTGTTGATCTTCAAGTACCGCGATGTTGACTTTGATATAGGCCTCCACTTCGGCGGGCGTGGCCAGTTTCGTTCCCTTACCACCACGTACCGATTTGCTGGCCGCCTTGTGCTTTTCGTATGTGGGAAGGGTGGCGGCCATCTTCTGCTTGGCCTCCAGGCAGGTGGTGTCCGCAATTTTGAGATACGACACCAACGCCGGATCGGTCACCACTTCGGCGGCGTTCGCCGGGGCTGGCAAGGCGCCCAGCCCGGCCGCCGCCATCAGGGCCAGGCCAGTAAGGGTGACCACGGCGCACTTGGCCCGGGTGGGCGCGGATCTACGACGTGGGCTGGCGAACATGGCCCAATGCTACCGGCGATCGAGATCAAGGTGAGGCGACTGGCATGATGACTCTGTGGTGTCCAAGGTAGTGGTGCAGGCGCCGGTCCGGGCGGCCGATTTGGGAGGATGGAGCGACACCTGGTTCGCCCGCTGCGGTTTGGTGTGCAACATCGCTGTTTCGCCGGGTGTGGAGGTGCGTATAGACCGGGGGGCACCTGGTACAAGGCGGTTGGTGCTCAGCGCTCTCGGCTTGGATTTTGACCTCTCCACGTCACTGGCTCTGGCTGGTCACCCCATGATCGAAGCGATTCTGACCGCTCATCCTCCTTCCGACGCCATGGAAATCACCATCAGCTCCGATGTACCACCCGGCTCGGGGATGGGTACGTCAGCTGCGGTGGCGGTGGCGTTGTTGGGGGCGCTACGCACCGTTGAGGGCAGAAACGTTGATCGTCACGATCTGGCAGTGGAGGCTCACGCCCTGGAGACATCCACTGGACTTCAGAGCGGCGTCCAAGACCATGCGGTGGCGGCATTTGGTGGTGCATGCGAAGTGCGAGTCCGCTATCCCGACTTCGAGGTGATCCCCATCGAGATGGCGGCGCAGACGTGGTCTGCGTTGGAAGATCGTTTTGTGTCCGTGTACCTGGGTCGCCCCCACCATTCCTCAGACATTCACCATCAGGTGATTGCGCGTCTCAGTGATGCTGATCCGGAACCGTTCTTGGCGCCGCTGCGCCAACTGGCTGCTCAAGGCGCGGATGCTCTGCGCGCTGGTGATCTGCGCGCATACGCTCGAGCACTCGACAACAGTGTCGACGCACAGCAACATTTGGAACCTGCTTTGATTTGCGCCGATGCCCATCAGCTGGTGACTTGGTGCCGGGAACTGGGGGCGGCCGCCAAAATCAACGGGGCCGGCGGGGATGGTGGTTCCGTCAGTGTGCTCCTGCCCCACGATGGCCCCAGCCGGGTGGAACTCGTGAAGCGCATTGATGAGGTTGGATCATGGTGGCGCCTGGGGTTACGACCTACCCAACACGGGGTCACGGTGTTCCAGTCATGATCGTCTTTGGTTGTAGTAGGTGTGGTGGATAGTGTCGGCGCCATGAGCGACCGAGTGGTGTGGACTGTGGAAGACGGCGTGGCAGACGTACGTTTGAACCGCCCCGAGAAAATGAACGCACTCGACCCGGCGATGTTCAGGGCCATTGTCGATGTTGGCGAGCAACTCAAGCGTGACCCGAAGGTACGCGCCGTGGTGCTCTCCGGGGAAGGACGGGCCTTCTGTGCAGGCCTGGACTTTGGCAGTTTCCAGGCCATGGCGGGTGGGCCGCGCTCCGGAGTGGAAGGTATCTCTGACATCGCCGACGGACGCATCACCCACCAAGGCCAGCAGTGCGCCTACGTATGGCAGGAGTTGGAGGTGCCGGTGATTGCCGCCATCCACGGCGTGGCGTTGGGTGGGGGATGTCAGATCGCATTGGGGGCTGATATCCGTCTCTGCACGCCAGATGCCCAGTTCTCGGTGCTGGAAATCCGATGGGGCTTGGTGCCGGACATGACGGGAAGTCAATTTTTGCCGATGCTGGTGGGCCTTGACAAGGCCAAGGAACTGACGTTCACGGGCCGGATGGTGAGCGGAGAGGAAGCAGTCAGCATCGGCTTGGCCACTCGGGTCTGTGCCAACCCTCTCGAAGATGCGATGACCATGGCTCGCGACATCGCCGCCAAGAACCCTCATGCCATCAGGGGCTCCAAAGCGTTGCTGAACCTGTCGGGCCGCGTGTCGTTGGCCGATGGATTTGCTGCGGAGCGTTCCATCATCGGAGGTCTCATCGGATCGCCCAACCAGAAAGAGGCGGTCACCGCTTTCTTCGAGAAGCGCAGCGCAACGTACGCCGATGTGGCGCTGAAGTGACCTCCACA
>JANYHQ010000055.1 GCA_025358985.1 Acidimicrobiales bacterium | reverse complement strand
AGTGGAGTTGAGATTGCGCCTACCGCAATCCTTGCTCCACTCGGCGCAGGGGCCAGCGTGGGGGCGGGTGGCGCATACAGCCGCACTTGGGCGAGGCTGGGGCGATGCGTATCGCTCTTCTTGGTGGAACCGGCCCAGCGGGTAGCAACCTGGGGGCCCGACTGGCCTCGGTGGGATACGACGTGGTCATTGGCTCGCGCTCCAAGTACAAGGCCATGGAGGTGGTGGACGGGCTACTGCACAAATGGCCGGACCGGGCGCTGTCGATGGTGGCCGAGAGCAACGACGTGGCGGCCACCATGGGCGACGTCATCATCATCGCCACGCCGTGGGATTCCACCGCCTCCACTGCCCTGGCCGCCAAGGCCAATCTGGGCGGCAAAGTGGTGATCTCCATGGCCAACGCCTTGGTGCGGGTGGGCTCGGAGTTCCAGTCGCTGGTGCCGCCGCGGGGGTCAGTGGCCTCCAGTGTGCAGGCGGTGGTGCCGGACTCGCAGGTGGCCGCTGCCTTCCATCACCTCCCGGCTCGTGAGTTGGGCGACCTCGACAACCCGGTGGAGTCCGACGTGCTCATCTGCGCCGATCATCTCGAGGCCACCAGGGTCACGTCCGAGATCACCGCCAAGATCCCCGGATGTAGGCCCATTGATGCTGGGTCGCTGTCCAATGCGGCGCCCATCGAGGCGTTCACCGCCGTACTGCTGCAGCTCAACGTCCGCTACAAAACCCGTTCGGCGTTGCGTATCACCGGCCTCAACCTGGCCTAGCTGGACGGAAGTCGTTGGGCGAAAGGTCGAAGTTGCAACGCGCTGCTGCTAGAACACTGCGCCGATGAGTATGCGCCTGTACGACACGGCCCGACGATCTGTGGTGGCGTTCGAACCCGGTCCGGTGGTGACGATGTACACCTGCGGGGTCACTCCCTACGACACCACCCATATCGGTCATGCCGCCTGTTTCGTTACCTACGACGTGGTGCAGCGCCGCCTGCGTGATCTGGGCCACGAGACACGCTGCGTCCGCAATGTCACCGACGTGGACGATTCCATCCTGGCCAAGGCCCGCCAACTGGGTATCCACTATCTGGACCTTGCCGCCGCGGAGATGAAGAAGTTCGACACCGACATGGAGGCTCTGGGTCAGTTGCCCAGTTATGCCGAGCCTCGGGCCACGTCGGCCATTGCCGACATTCTGGGCTTCATTGCCATGGTGCTTGATACTGGGCACGCATACGAATCCGGCGGGTCCGTGTACTTCGACGTGAGCTCGTTCCCCAAGTTCGGCCAACTCAGTGGCTACAGCCGGGAGCAGATGCTGGAGTACGCCGCCGAGCGGGGCGGCAATGTGGAGGATCCAAACAAGCGCGACCCGTTGGACTTTGTGCTGTGGCATCCCTCGTTGCCCGACGAACCGTCATGGGAGTCGTTGTGGGGGGCGGGGCGGCCAGGGTGGCATATTGAGTGCTCAGCACTGTGTATGCGAGAGCTGGGGACCACCACCATTGATCTACATGGTGGCGGTGAGGACCTCATCTTTCCTCATCATGAGTCCGAAGCTGCGCAATCCGAAGCAGCCACCGGGGAGCCGTTGGCCCGGCATTGGATGCATCAGGCGTACGTGAAGATGGACGGCGTCAAGATGTCGAAATCACTCGGCAATCTCCGCTACGTAAGCGCGCTGATCAATGAGGGTTGGGATCCCATGGTGATCCGTCTGGTGATTGTCAGCCACCACTACCGCGATGGGTGGGAGTGGTTCGATTCGCTGTTGGACGAAGGGGTCGAGCGTTTGGCGCGTTGGCGTGCGGCGGGTGTGGGCGACGGGGGACTGGCTGAGGTGCGGGCGGCGTTGGACAACGATCTCGACATGCCGGCTGCGGTAGCGGCCATCGATGCAGCGACGGCCAGGGGCGAAGGTGTGTCCACCTCCGCCGCCCTGCTCGGCATCGTGCTTTAGCGGATCAGCAGCGCGAGATCAGCCCGCCAGATTGGGGACCAGGTGCACGGGATCGCCGCGGAGGCTCACCGTCCAGGTGGTTCGGTCGGTGATCTTTTTGTAGTTTCCGGGGGTCCCTTGCGGGATGTATTTGATTTTCCACCATCCCCCCTGAG
>JANYHQ010000026.1 GCA_025358985.1 Acidimicrobiales bacterium | reverse complement strand
TGGTAGGCACCACCATTGCATGGGTGATGTTTTCGGTGCGAGCGGTGTTCACCCACACCGTGGGTTCGAAGGCAGGGAGTTGCACCAGCCGCCGCCCACCATAGGTCGCAGTGAGAATGGCACTCATTCCTGCAATGTGATACGGCGGAACGGACACCAACGTGGCCTCGTCGTCGTCGGCTCCGAGGAACTCCACCGAGCCCAATACATACGACACCAAATGGCGTTGTCGCAATACCGCCACCTTCGGCTCACCGCTGGTTCCCGACGTATGCAGGTGGATGGCCACGTCCTCGCCGTCGAATGACCAGTCCGTTTCCGCCATCTCTGTACTGTGGACGAGGGCGGCAATTTCGTGGGTGGTCATAGGATCAATGCCGTCGATGGCTCCGATGCGCGTGGCGCCTTCGACCGAGTTGATACACCATGCCGGTGCCTGCTTGGCGATGAGGGTACGAAGTCGATCGTCGGCCAGTCGGTAGTTGACGGGGACGAACACCGCACCGGCCCACGCCGCACCGAACAGGGCCACGGGCAGGGTGGGGGTGGACACGTCGGTGTACAGCAGGTGCTGTGCTGTCCCTTGGTCGGAGGCGGTTTGGCGTAGTGCCGTAGCCAGGCGGCCAGCGCGCTCGAACAGCTGTGAGTAGGTAAGACCACCGTCCAAACTGCCGATGGCGATGCGGTCGGGGGCGGCCTGGGCGGCCATTTCCAGCAGGATCATGATGTTCATGGATGGCCCACGTTAGTGAGGCCGTGTCTGGCCCCGCCATCGACGCTGGTGCATGATCTGCGTTCCGGCAAACCCTTGAGCGAAGGACAGCAGTGGAACTCAAACCTGGAATGCGTCTACGAAGTGTCACCTGCACCACCGAAATGATCGTGGTCCGCACCACGCCGGGCGACGTGGATCTACGTTGTGGCGGCCATCCCATGGTGGCAATGGGGGCCGCCGCTGCTGATGTGACGGCGCAGACGTTGGATCCGGTATTCAGTACGGCGACACTGGTGGGTAAGCGTTATGCCAGTGGGGACCTGGAAGTGCTGTGCACCAAGCCGGGGGCGGGCGGCCTCAGCCTGGGGACCGAGCCGCTGGAGATCAAGGGCGCCAAGGCGCTGCCGTCGTCGGACTGACGCACCGGATTGACCCGCTGAACGTCATCGGCATCGATCTGGCGTGGGGAGAACGGGCCCGTACCGGCCTCTGCGCCGTAACCGAGGCCGGCCAAGTCCTCGGCTCGGTGTCGTTGGTGAGCGACGATGACATCGTGGCCTGGATCTCCCAGTTCGACGAGGAAGATCTCATCCTGGCCATGGATGCACCGGTGGTGGTACCCAATGCCGTGGGATCGCGGCGGTGCGAGAAGATGATGACGGGAGTATTCGGCTCGTTCCATGCCGGGGCCTATCCGTCCAACACGTCCATGGTCGCCTTTGCCAACGGACCCCGAGCGGCCCGTTTGGCCAATCGACTGAGTGCGACAGTGGATCTCGATGCAGCGCCCAGAACGGGCGGGCGGCGGGTGATCGAGGTCTATCCGCACGCCGCCATGGTGGTGTTGTTCCAGTTGAACCGGGTACTGCCGTACAAGAGCCGTAAGGGCCGGGACCTGGCCAGTCGCCGACAGGCATTCAACCGATTTACTGTGTTGATGGAGTCCCTGGCGACAACTGATCCGCCGTTGAGTGTGGCGTCGAGTCCTCGTTGGGCCGAGCTGCTCGATGTGGTGGCCGTCGCAACGACCCAGGCCGCTTTGGACCGGGCCGAAGACGAGCTTGATGCTTATATGTGTGCTTACGTTGGCCTACTCCACTGGATGGTGGGGGTGGGTGAACGGTGTGCGGTGATGGGTGATGCCGCCGACGGATTCATCGTGACACCGATGTCTGCGCCCCACATCACGCGCCTGGATTCGTGGCAGGTCACCCATGCCATGATGCCCACTTGCCCAACATCACATTGACGTTTCTCAACGGCCCCGACATCGAGCGTTTGGCGCTCACCAATGACGAGATCCTCAACGCGGTAGAGGCCGGATTGCTGGCCCAAGGGCGGGGGCAGACGGTGATCGAACCCCGGGTACATCTCGAGCCCGACCCGGCGTTCCGGGGACACTTCAATGTATTGCGCGGCTATGTGGCCCCGCTGGGGTTGGCGGGTGTGAAGATCGTGGGCGACTACCTCGACAATCATCTCCAGGGCCTCCCGTCGGAAATGGCGCTACTCAACCTCTTTGATCCGCGGACCGGTATGCCCAAGGCCATCCTCGACGCCACCGCCATCACTGACATGCGCACCGGCGCGCTCACGGCGTTGGGAGCCAAGTACCTGGCCCGGTCCGACTCACGCACGCTCGGGCATATAGGAGCGCGTGGTACTGCGTATTGGAACGTGCGCTTACTGGATCACCTGTTTGATTTCGATTCCATCAAGGTGCACTCGCGTCGCCCCGAAAGCCGTGAACCGTTTGCTCGGCGACTGTCAGAAGATTTGGGCAAGGAGGTGATGGCCACCGAAGAC
>JANYHQ010000001.1 GCA_025358985.1 Acidimicrobiales bacterium | reverse complement strand
GTTGCTCGACGCCGTGTTGACCATGTTCGGTGACATGACGAAGTCATCGACCGGCGTCCAGGTGTCCGCGAACCCGCCTGCGGGGTGAGCAAGTCGGTCGTAACGCCACACGCCGCCGTCGGCTGCCGCTGCGTAAGCGCGTCGGCCGAGCGGGCCAATTTCTAGGCTGAGCACGCGTCCCGAAACGGTGGGCCGTGGCTTTGCTTGGCCGCGTGTGACGAACGCTGGACCGATGGGCGTCCAGTTCACACTGCCCGGTGCCCCAGGTGGTGACTTCGGTACGAGATCTTCGGCAATGAGGCGCACGGCGTCGGCTCCGCTTTGCGCAGCCTGGCGCTGATCGGGGCGAAGACCGCGCCGATCCGACATCCACTGCGCTCGCGACGCAGCGCCGGTCGCAGCCTTTGCCGCCGTCGTTGGGACCGGGTCGTGGTGGGCTGCTGCCGGTCGCTTCGGTGCGACGGTTTTCTTGGCAGCTGTCTTCTTGGGGGGCGTCTTCGCAGCCATGGCCGACGCTCAGCTCTCTGTCGCCGGTGCGGGCGCGAAACGGACCCAGCCCTCGTGGGCTACCGCCGGGCGGTCGGCAAGCCTCGCCGTCATGGTCGCGGCGAGGATCGCGTCGTCGTGCCATGTCGTTGGCGTGTCACGGCGCGTCCAGGTATTGCGCAACGCTTCGCCTTGGCCTTGCGGCATGGCACTAATACGTGGCATGCGAATCTCCTTCGGGTCCACAAGCACTGGACCGATTCGAAACGACGGCACGATTCGTTGGAGTGCTGCGTCGGTCCACGCTCGTGCGAGGTCGAGTCGTTTCCGTGGAATGACACCCGTCGTTGCGTTGATGCCAAGTCCGGCGAGAACGAGCAGCGTGAGGTGTTGCGCGATTCCGGGTCGCAGTATGAGTTCACTTTCACCGGCAACGAACGGGGCGACGATTGGGTCCGGAGCAAAGCTGGTGCCGTTCGCGGCGGCCTCCTCGACTCCATCAAGGAAGCCGCGCTGAGCGCCGCTCTTGCGGGCGAGTTGAAGGATCGAGGGATGAACGGGGTGAAAAAGTGAGTAGTCGTCGTCGATGAAGAATCCGAGGACGCCGTCGTCAAATCGGCTCAACGCTCCGACTCGTAGCGGAATGCCGTGTTCCGCAACCGCTAGGAACGCGGCGTGTCGACCAGCCGCATCTTGTGCGCCCAACACGTACTGCGTGGTGTCGTCCTGCAATTCGAGGAGCGCCTTGACTCTTACCACTGCGATGGGTCGACCCACCAACAAGCTGAGCGGTGCCGTCCCTGCAGCCCCGAGTGGGTCCGTTGTCCAAATGGTGGTGTCGATCGCCCGCAACAACGCACCGAGGGGACTCTCGGCGGGTGGCTGCGCTGAGGCGCGTTCGACTGCGTCGCGTTGCGCGATGGCGACGGCCAGACGCGAGAGATGGACAGAACCGGCGAGGCTGGTCGCTGGTCCGGCGCCGATCGGGCCCGGATTGCCTGGGGCACCTTCCCACGTCACTGCGGAGCGTAGGCCACGGTGAAAAAGTTGACCGAGCGCGTTGCCTGCCGCGTCGAAGAATTCGAGCGCATCGTCGGCATGGTCAGGAAGCAGCCATCCGGCAACAGGGTTGCGAACCTCGACTGGTGTGGACTCGTCGATGAGCGCCTCGACGGTGTCGTTGGCGGCGTCTACGAAGCGAAGGCCGAGACGTGCCGGTGCGGTGAACCGCGGAGCCAGCACGGCAGTCGGGCTGGAATGGCTGCCAGCCGGTGTGGCAAAGACTGGTGGCGCCGTCGATCGCAACGCGTCGGCTAATTCGAGGGACTCAAGCCGGGGGTCGAGATCAAGGACACGACCAAACGCATCGACAAGGCGAAGTTTGCGGAGCCGGATCCACCCAGCTCGGAGCAACTGTGGGAGTCGTTGCGGGGAAACGATCGGCTCGTCGCCACCTTGCGGCGCATACGCAACGTCGGTATCAAAACCCAGAAAGTGGTCGTTGAGTCCCTCAAGTGCACCCGACAGAAGGTCGCTGCGTGTTGCGGCCAGGCCAAGGCGGGCGAGATCGAGTGCATCGTCGTCGCTGATGATACCGGTTCCGTGTTTGTCGGCGACGGCTTCGTCGTCGATGAAACGCTGGATTGCCGAACCTAGCGTTCGCGCGCCGCTGCTGTTGAGAAGCGATCGACCGTCGAGGGTGAACGTTACTGCTTCGGGTGGCACCGTCGTCGGGGGGTCGAAGTCAATCTCGGAAAGGTGCCATTCCGAAAGCCGCCCAGACGCGACAACCTCTACAGTCCACTCGGCATACAGAGGCACCCACGGTTGGTTCCAGTACGTCACACCGACCGGTGACATTTCGACACCTTCACGTAGCGAAGCGGCGAGCAGCTCGCCAACATCGCCGTCGCGCGTCTGTAGGTGATAGCCGAGTACGACTTCGGCGTTGAGACGCGTACGGATTTGTGAAACCGTCCAGCCCCGTCCCTTCGGGACGAGCTCGGTCAAGTTGTCAATTGCATCAGGGTCGCTGAGCGCCGCTTCTTGGAGCAGCTCGTCGCACTCAGCGGGCA
>JANYHQ010000745.1 GCA_025358985.1 Acidimicrobiales bacterium | reverse complement strand
CTCTCGAAGCCCTTGCCGTTGGTGGGAGTGTCGTCGGCGAACCAGGGTGGATAAGCGGGTTTGTCGGTGCCGATGGTGAGTTTACCGGCCGTCTTCACCGCCATCGAGGCGGTGGCGCAGCCGGCGGACATGGCCGATACCGCGCCGGGCGTGCCCGTAGTGGTCTCGACAACTGCGCCAGTGTCGGGCGCTGCGGGTGTCACCGCGGTACTGGTGTCAGCCGCTTTGGAGCTCGATCCACAGCCGGTGAGCGCTACTGCAGCGATGAAGACGATGGCGCCCGCCGCCATCCGTGGGGACCTGACAGTGGGGCTTCGCATGGGTGGCGACGGTATCAGCGCTAGAGGCGGGTAGGGCGCTTCGCATCACCTGCTACATCGACGCAGCCCACGTTGCCCTCGAGTTGTGCGATCAAGTTGTGTCACAGAGGCGAGTTGCTGTGCCGCTTGGACTGCAACATCTCACGCTTGGTGGCCAACAGGTCCACCGCCCGGCCCACCAGTCGACGGGTCTGCGACGGTTCCACCACGGCGTCCACGTACCCTCGCTCAGCGGCAATGAACGGGTTGAGATAGTTGGCGGCATAATCAACCTCGGCCTGCGTCCGCACCGCTTCGGTGTCGCGCCGATTGAGAATCTGGACCGCTCCCTTGGCCCCCATAACCGCCAACTCCGCCGACGGCCAGGCCAGACACAAATCATTGCCCATGGTCTTGCAATCCATGACGATAAATGCTCCGCCATAGGCCTTACGTAGCACCACACATACACGCGGCACCCGCGCCTCGGCGTACGCAAAGGCCATCTGTGCGCCGTGACGGATCATGCCTCGCCACTCCAGATCCTTGCCCGGGAAGTAGCCGGGCGTGTCCACGAACGTGATGATGGGCAGGCTGAACGCATCACACAGCGCCACGAACCATGCCCCTTTCTGGGCCGCCGGAATGTCGAGTGTGCCGGCCAAGGCGATGGGCTGGTTGGCCACGATGCCCACGCTGCGTCCACCAATCCTGGCAAACCCGGTGACCAGGTTGGGGGCCCAGCGTCCCTTGAGTTCGCTGAGTTCACCGTAATCCACCACCCCGTGAATGACCGCACGAACGTCGTAGCTGCCGGTGGGGGTGGCCGGGATGATGGCGTCGAGTTCCGGCGCATCACGCTCGGTAGGGTCGTCGGCGTCCCAGATCGGTGGCTCCTGATCAACGTGGTCGGGCAGATAAGCCAACAGTTCAGCGGCGGCATCGAGAGCGGCAGGGACGTCGGCCACCGTGCGTGATGCCAATCCCGATGTGCGGGCGTGCATCTCCGGACCGCCCAGGGTTTCATTGTCCACATGCAGACCGGTGAATCCAGCCACCATGGTGGGACCGCTGACGAAGGCATAGGAGCCTGCGGTGATGATGACGATGTCGGCCAACCCGAGCAACAGCGCCGGTCCACTCACCGCAGGACCATGCACGATGAGTAGTACCGGCACGATGCCGGAGCAGTCGGCAATGGCTTTGGCCGCCTTGCCCCAGCCGTGCAGTGCGGGCATCCCCACCATGATGTCGGCGCCGCTGGACCCGAGTACTCCCACCAGCGGACGTCGATAGGTCCGAGCGGTATGAGCAGCGGCGGCGATGGCATCGGAGTCCTCGGCGCTGAGTGCACCTTGGCGATCCTTGGGGTCCACTTGGAACAGGATCACCCGGCGGTCGTGGAGGCGCCCATCGAGGTCGCTGACTCCAAGCCGTACTGCGCCGGGTTGGCGGGCCCTGAGGGCCAGTTCGAGCGTGAGTTCCTCGGCCGCCCACATTGACGGAGTGGGTCGAGCGGGGGGAGGCGGTGCGCTGGGAACCAGCGCCCGACGGAACCGACTGCGACGCGGAGCTGGTCCAACCGTCGGGTCGAGCGCTGGTGGACTGCTCACGCATCCACCTTAGCGACCGCACCTAGCCGATCAGCCCTCGGACGGGCGGTCGTGGGCGCCTTTTCGCGCCCGAGAGTTGTTCACAGGTGGACTCTGGGGCGC
>JANYHQ010000740.1 GCA_025358985.1 Acidimicrobiales bacterium | reverse complement strand
TCCTGCGCTGGGCTTGCGCTGGTGGGCACAGCGAGGTGAAGGCGCGTTCGAAGCTGTTTGGCCCACGGAGCAAACCCGCCCGAGGGTGCTTCGAGTGTCAGCTACCCGTGACCTTGATGGTTGTCTGGTTGCCTGCGCGCCGGAGGCAACCAGGTCTCGCCTACCGGCAGGTTGCGGTGTTGCCCCTTGGAGCCCGCTCCCGCTCGTTGAACTGGTCCGCGGGGAGATCGATGGGTTTGTTGCCGAGGGATATCATTTGTGGGACCACACACCATGGATTCTGCTCGTGCAAGAGTCCGGAGGGAAGTTCACGGATCGAGAAGGTTCCGAGTCCGGCGATCCTGGCGGCGGGGTTTACTCGAACGATTATTTGCACGGTGATCTTGTCCAATCACTTGGCTCTCCGAGCGTCACCACCGTCGAGTGATGGGTTCAAGCACGCGGCTGAGGACGGTTCGTCCGAGCTCGCGCATCGGGCTCGGCTCGGTCCCGGAAGCGACCGCCGCGGCGATGCTCAGCGCCCAGCCCCGGGCGTCCACCCGCCTAGGTTGGCGCTGACGGATGACCTAGTGCAGAAAGTCCCGCCGGGACGGAGTGAACGAGAACCCGTATAGCGAGAGTAGAGAACACACCCCAAGATGAGCGATATGGGTACAGCCACACAAGTTCACCGAGGCCGGTGGTTGGAGAACTGGGCACCGCTGGCTTTGGGGCGCGCCACGTGGGCGGCGAGTCCGCTGCTGGCTGCGGTGTGGTGGGGACTGGTTGTGCTCCGGTCGCTGCTGCCCGCCGGGTTGACGTTGGGCCTGGGTTCGCTGGTATCGGCCATCGCTGACGGTCGGCCGGCGGGCGGGTCGTTGGTGCTGGTGGGTGGATCGTTTGCCTTGCTCAGTATGTTGTCGCCGATCCACACGCAAGTCGGGGCGATCCTCGGTGATCAGACATCGGGCTGGTTGCAGTCGTCGCTGACTGCGGCGTGTTCCGATCCTCCCGGCATCAGTCACTTGGAACGGCCGGGGCTGGCCGATGAGCTGACCATGGGCCGCGACTTCGACCTTGGCATCACGGGGCCGCCGTTGTCGGTGGCGCTCGGCTTCATCTCTGCTGGGATGGTCGAGTTGGGCGGCGGGATAGCGCAGACGATCGTGCTGGGCACAGTGTTGTGGTGGGCGCCGTTCGTCATCGGGGGTGCGTGGCTATCGACGCACTGGCTGCTGCGGGAGAGCTCGGTGTGGTCGAACCGCACCGATCCTGAAGTGATGGCGGAACAGCGTCACGCCGACTACGCCTACCGCCTTGCGGTGGAAGCGCAACCGGCGAAGGAGCTGCGGGTGTTCGGGCTGGGTGAGTGGACCGTTGAGCGTTTCGCCTCTCGCCGCCGCCGCCTGGTGGATCTGCAGTGGAAGTCGATGCGGTTGCGGCAACGGTCGTTGTGGACAGTGTTCGCCGTGCTGGGCGTAGCGCATGCCATGGTGCTGGTGCCGCTGGTGTCGTCGGCCATCAACGGTCACATCACGCTCGGTCACCTCGTCGTCGGCGCCCAGGCGCTACTCGGGGCCAGCGCGCTGGCGGTAGGTGGCTTCGCATGGGCGTTGGAAGGCGCAGCGCAGCCGATCCTCGTCGTCGAACGCCTAGCGGCCCGTATGGCCGCTGAAGGGGCGCTCGACACGCACGCCAGCACCGGGTCGGCGGTCGGGCTACCAACCGCATCGATTCGATTCGAAGATGTGGGCTTCACCTACCCAAGCGGTGGCGCGCCGGTCTACCGCCACCTCAACCTCACCGTCCCGGCCGGGAAGTCGCTGGCCATTGTCGGACGCAACGGCGTCGGCAAAACAACGCTCGTCAAGTTGCTGTGCCGGCTCTACGACCCCACGTCCGGCGCCATCACCATCGACGGTCAGGACCTCAAATCGTTGGACGTCGCAGCGTGGCGCAAACGGGTCAGTGTCGTGTTCCAGGACTTCGTACGCTTCGAGCTGTCATTGCGCCGCAACGTTGTACTCGACGGAGCGGCGATCGATGACGCCGAGCTCGGACGCATCCTCGAAATCGCCGGTGCCGGTGGGCTGGCGCAGTTCGATCAGCCCCTGTCCAAAGCGCAGCCGGGCGGCACGGACCTGTCGGGTGGGCAGTGGCAGCGGGTTGCGCTGGCGCGGGCCTTGGCCGCAGTGCACCTCGGTGCGGGTGTCGTGATCCTCGATGAGCCGACAGCCCAACTGGACGTGCGCGGTGAGGCGGCCATCTTCGAACGCCTACTGGCCGCCACCGCCGGTTGCACCACGATCCTCATCTCGCACCGCTTCTCCACGGTACGCCACGCCGATTGCATCGTCGTGATCGAGGACGGCGTCGTTGTGGAGCAGGGATCGCATCACGAGCTGATGGCCCAAGCCGGTCGCTACAAGGTGATGTTCGACCTGCAAGCCTCCCGCTTCAACGACGATGAGCACGCAGCAGACATCGACGACATGGAACTCGTGCTCGAAGACGCAGAGGTGGTCGAGTGAGTAACACCACTCATGACGTCCTGGCTCAGCTGCCATCGCAGCGCCGCGCCATCCTCCACATCCTGCGCCTGGGCTTTCGATTCGAGCCTGCGCTGTTGTGGATCTCCTTGGGCACCACCGTGGTCGGAGCCTTGCCCGATGCGCTTGTTGCGCTGTGGCTCGGCCTCATCGCTAAGGGCCTTCGTACGCCGGGCCGACCCGATCGGACGATGCTGCTGATCGCCGGTGGTGGAATCGCTTTTTCGTGTGTCGGCGGTTGGGTGCTGCGCAGCGGAGCCGATCGGTTGCATCAGCGCTTTCGCCAGCGCCTCGGTGTTGCGCTGGAAACGCATGTGGCCCGGCTACAAGCCACCACTGTTGGCATTGAACAGCACGAACGACCCGACGTGCTCGATCGGTTGGCCATGTTGCGCGATCAGGTCTTCACCCTCGACCACATCTTCTTGTCGTTGTTTGGTTCCCTCGGCATCGTCATGCGCCTCATCGTTGTGATCGGCGTACTGGCGTCGGTCCACCCTGCGTTGATCTTGCTCGGTATTGCAGCGTTACCTCCGGTGGCGGTTGCTTCCGGGGTCGGTCGGCGGGTATCGGCGGTGTGGGAAGGCGAGGCCGCCAACCGTCGCTTGGCCCGCCACCTCTTCGTGCTCCACACCGAAGCGCCGTCGGCCAAGGAGCTGCGCGTCGCTGGTGCTATCGACGCCGTGGCCGCCGCCCGGGCAAAGGCCTGGGATGACTTCGAGCGCCCCGTGCGGCGTATGCGCATCCGGTCTGGCTTGGCCCAGACCGCGGCGTGGTCGGTGTTTGCGGCGGCGTTCGTCGCGGCAGTGGTTCTTTCTGTTCGGGGAGCAACTGACGCTTCGGGCGCACTCATCGTGGTCGCCGCAGGTGCCCGGCTCACTGCGTACATCGGCCTCGCCGCAACGGAAGTCAACACGTGGGGCTTCTTCGTCCAAGGGTCGCAGCGACTGCTGTGGTTGGAGGAACTCGTCGAGCGGCGGCGTGGCAACGCCAACCAGGTGCCGCCCGAAAAACTCCACGACGGCATCACCTTGGAGAACGTGTCGTTCGCCTACCCAGGCGTCGATCAGCCCCTTGTTCTCGAACACGTCGACGTTCGGCTGCCAGCTGGCTGCGTGGTGGCCATCGTAGGAGAGAACGGGGCGGGCAAGTCGACGCTGGTGAAGCTTCTGGCCAAACTCTACGAACCGACCGAAGGTCGCATCCTCATCGACGACACCGACCTTGCCACCATCAACGCGCCGGCTTGGCGGGAGCGGATGGCTGGTGCCTTCCAAGACTTCGTTCGTTTCGAATTACCTGCACAGGGATCGATTGGGCTCGGCGATCTTCCTCGCGTCGATGATGCCGTTGCGGTGACCGGCGCGGTCACGCGTGCCGGCGCAGTGGACGTGATTGATCGATTGCCCGAAGGCCTCTCGACCCAACTTGGTCCAAGCTGGCCGGGTGGCGTGGACCTGTCGGGTGGGCAATGGCAGAAGGTGGCATTGGCGCGCGGGCTGGTACGTGAAGATCCACTTCTCGTTGTGCTCGACGAACCGACCTCCGCTCTCGATGCCGAGACCGAACACGCTCTCTTCGAACGCTTCGCCGAGCAAGCGCGGATTGCCTCGCAGGCCGGGCGGGTCACCGTGCTTGTCTCACATCGCTTTTCTACCGTCCGCATGGCCGACCTCATCATCGTGCTCTCGGGCACCAAGGTGGTCGAGGTAGGCAGTCACCAAGAGCTAATTGCGCGAGGCGCCACATACGCCGAGCTCTACGCCATCCAGGCCGCGGCCTACCACTGAAAAACACCGGAGACGTTCTCGCTTCATGGCCGAGCGGCGCCGCACCAACAGGAAGACGGAACCATTGACGGGCTTGAGTTCCTGAGCGTCCGTTCGTCAATTGCTTCGTCAGACATTCAGCCCCCGAGCGCAACGACCGGTGAACGGACCGACCAAGCTCATCGCCACACGCGCGACCCACCACGACATCGAGATCTCCTTTGGCAGGACTCATGATGGTCAATGTGCGGCCGTTCAGAGTTTCTCGCAGGCGATGCCATCGTTGTCGCGATCGAGCGTGCCCGGTTGAGCGAGGTAGAGCGCATCGTCTACCAGAAACGTGGTGACGAACTGGGAGCCCGAGGTGCGGTCGACGGCGCCACTGCGGCCAACTCCGTGGAGGTAGACGGCGTTCAGCTCTGCGCAGTTGTGGAATCGCGGCAGTACGGGCCCCGGCGTGGTCGGCGACGGTGGGCTTGCCACTGGCTGGGGCGGGGCGGTAGGCGACAGCGGCGTGGTTGGTGGCGCCGTGACCGGTGGTGGGCTGGGGGATGTGGCGGCTATCTTCGCAGCCGGTTCGGCCGGAGGGGGCGCGGTTGAGGGCTCAGCCGATGGAAGGGACGGCGCCAGTGGTTGGAAGGCGGCAGCCTCTGGTTCGCACGCGATGCCGTCACGGTCGACGTCGAGTGGCTTGTTCATCGTGTACAACTTCGCGTCCACCACGTAACCCGTGGCTGACTGTTGGTCGGCTCTTACCTTGTCTGTAGCGCC